>DMIX01000129.1 GCA_003451975.1 Propionibacteriaceae bacterium | reverse complement strand
CGAGCACTCCAGGTGCCAGCCCGGACGCCCGCGTCCCCAGGGGGTCTCCCAGGAGGCCGAAGCCGGATCGTCGGCCTTGCTGCCTTTCCAGAGGGCGAAGTCGCGGGGGTCGCGTTTGCCGCGCGGATCGGCGTCGGTGGCGGGCTCCATCTCGGACACCTTCATGCCCGACACCTCGCCGTAGGCAGGCCAGGACTGCACGTCGAAATACACATCGCCAGAACCGTCGGCAGCCGGGTAGGCATGCCCGGCGTCGATCAGCTGCTGCATCAACTCGATCATCTCCGGAATATGTCCGGTGGCTCGCGGTTCATAACTGGGCGGACGCACCCCCAGTGCCCGGAAAGCCTCATGGAAGGCGTTCTCGAACAGATAGGCGTGCTCCCACCAGGGCCGTCCGGCCTCGGCAGACTTAGTCAGGATCTTGTCGTCGATGTCGGTGACGTTGTTCACCAGCGTCACCTGGAATCCGGTGATCTCCAGCCAGCGCCGCAGCACGTCGAAATTGACCTCTTTGCGGACGTGCCCCAAGTGGGGGGATGACTGCACGGTGGCACCGCAGCAGTAGATCGACACCTGACCCGGAACCAGGGGCTGGAAATCGACCACTTTGCGCTGAGCGCTGTCATACAGGCGGAAACTCACCGGTGAAGTCTATCGGCGCTGCTCCCTGCGGCCGCGCGCCCGCGGCGCGTCGGGTCAGGAAGCCCCGGTGCGGTCCAGCGTGCGCGTCAGCAATTCGATGGTCTCGGCATCGCTGAGCCCCAGCGCTCGGGCCTTGGCAGCGTAGTCGGCGGCGGCCTGGCGGGCGGCACTGTGCTGCCGGTCGCCGCGCACGAAGGTGCCGCTGCGTCCGCGAGTGTCGATGATTCCGGACGCCTCGAGTTCGCGGTAGGCCCGCGCCACAGTGTTGGGGGCCAAGCCGAGCTCGGCGGCCAGGGTGCGGACCGTGGGCAGTTTGTCGCCCGGTCCTAGCTCGCCGTTGTCCACCTGGCTGGTGAGCTGCCGCTTGAGTTGTTCGAAGGCAGGCTCGGCGGTCTGCGGATCGATGGTGATCACGGGGCGTCCTGCTGGCGCGCTCGTAGCGCGGCAATATCCAAGAACCCGGTCGGTGTGGCCGGCTCGGCGGTTGCGGCGTCCTCCCAAGGATCGACCGGCATCGGCCCCTCGTCCTCGTCGATGAAGCCGTGGGAGGGATCGTAGGGGTTGGCCAGTTCGCGACCATCGATCACCCCGGGGGCTGCGGCGATCTTCTCGTCGGGCAGTTCGGAGAGCACATCGCGGATGTAGCCGTGGGTGGCCTCCAGCAGCGGCACCTCGCGGTGCTCGCGTTGGGAGGCGTACCAGCGGTAGTCGAGCACCTCGTGGTACACCTGCGCGGCCTCTCGCTTGCCTCGCAACTCCTTCGGGACGGCCTCCACCACCGGCTGGAAACACTCGGTCAACCACTGGTGGGCGATGACCGGCTCGTCGGCATTGCTGGAACCCTGCCGCGCCCGGAAGGTGTCCAGGTCGTTCAGCAGCCGGCGAGCCTGATTCTCCTCAACGTCCAAGCCGGTCAGGCGCAACAGACGTCGGGAGTGGTGGCCGGCATCCACCACTTTGGGCTCGATCCGAATCCGGTTGCCGTCGGCGGAGGTTTCGATGGCCAGTTCGGCCACGTCGAAGCCGAGCGCGTTCAACCGCCGCACTCGTTTCTCGATTCGGAAGGCCTCGGTGTCGGCGAACTCCTCAGCGCCGGTGAGTTCGGCCCACAGTTCGCGGTAGCGGGCCAGGATGGAATCCACGAGGCGCTGCGGGTTAAGAGACGAGTCCAGCATGTTGCCCGCCTCCAAGTCGCAGAACTCACCGAAGAGATTGACCGTGGCAATCTCCAAGTCGTGGGCGCGCTGACCGTCAGTGAGATGGGGATGAATCTCGCCGGTCTCGGCGTCGACCAGATAGGCGGCGAACTCACCGGCGTCACGCAGGAACAGCACATTGGACAGCGACACGTCGCGCCACATGAAGCCGACCAGGTGCAGGCGCGCCAGCAGCAACACCATGGCATCCAGTAGCCGACTCACCGTCTCCGGCCGCACTCCCTGGGTGAACAACGAGCGGTAGGGCAGCGAGAATTGCAGATGCCTGGTCACCAGCACCGGGTCCAGTGGCTCACCGTCCTGGCTGAGGCGTCCGGTGACCACGGCCAGTGGTTCGACGGCGGGAGTTCCGGCTCGATGCAGCTCGGACAGCAACCGGAATTCGTGCAGGGCCATGTCCTCGATGACCTCTTTGGCGGCATAGACCGAGCTGCCCACTTTGATGAAGCGCACCACATGGCGCGAAATGCCGCGCGGCAACGCGACGAGCTGGCTGGTCGGCCACTCGGCTAGCGGGAGCTCCCACGGCAACGGGATGAGCCGCGAATCCGGACGCGACGACAGGAATCTGGGCACAGGGCTACTTTACGAGGCTGGCCTGGGCCGATACGGTTCCGGCCCGCCCACCACCGGGTGGCGACGGGCCGGAACCGTGGTCGGTCAGCCGCTGATGCGTTCCTGGGTCTTGCTGGAGAAGACGTGCACCATGGTGGGATCGGTCGCAGCGAGCTTGATCGAACTGCCGCGTTGCGGCGCGGTCCGGGTGGAGATGCGGGCCACGATCTGGTGAGCGTGAGCCTTCTCGTCCTCGGACAGGCTGGACAAGGTCCCGTACAGGTAGCCGTCGGCTCCGAGTTCTTCGACCAGGTCGACGTCGATGTCGAAGCCGTTTTCGGCGATGGTGAGGTTCTCGGGACGAATACCGACGGTGAGAGTCTCTTCGCCGGATGCCTTGGCCAGCACCTCACGGGCCACCGGAAGGACATAGTCGCCGATGCGGACGCCGCCTTCGGTGACCGCACCTTCCATCAGGTTCATCGCAGGCGAGCCGATGAAGCCGGCCACGAACAGGTTGTTCGGCTTGTCGTACAGGCTCAGCGGGCTGTCGACCTGCTGCAGAATGCCGTCCTTCATGACCGCAACGCGGTGGCCCATCGTCATGGCCTCGATCTG
>DMIX01000262.1 GCA_003451975.1 Propionibacteriaceae bacterium | reverse complement strand
CACGCATCGCTTGCCCGCCGCTTACCCCGTCCTTCCGTTCCGAGGGTCTAGCATATACGCAGACTGCGGGGCGGGTTCGACACGAATGGGGGCTTGGAAGAGGCGCGCTTTCTGCCCGACGCCCGGGTTAGACAACCCCGCTGGGTCACCGATCCGTGGCCTGATCAACGAACTCGCCGATCAACAGATCCATCAACATGCAGTCCCGCCACGAGCCGTCGGGGGCGACTTCACTCTGGCGCATGATACCCACGCGCCGGAAGCCGAGCTTCTCGTAGGCGCGGATGGCGCGGGTATTCTCAGCCGCCGGGTCGATGGTGAAGCGATGGACGCCTCGCTCACTGGCGATGTGAGCAATGACCAGGGAGAGCGCCTCCGGACCCAGGCCGTGCTCCTGCCAGGAATCGCCGAGCGCTACCGCGAGACCGACATACGCTCCGGGCGGCCACCCGGCATCGAAGGCCGACACCAGGCCCGCCAGATGTCCGTCAACGTCGACCGACCACGAGACGGTGCCCGGGGCGCCGATCGTCGCAGCCCGCAGCCCCATCTCGCTGGGATCAGTCCACCACGGAGCGGCGCCGGGTTGCTGGAGCAGTCGAGACAACTCACCGAAGTCCGCCTCGACCAGCAGTCTCAGGCGAACGCGCGGTCCTCGCAGCTCCATTACGGTCACCGATTCCCCCGAGCGCCAGGGCTTGTCTACGTTCTTGGAAATGAGCCGCGAGCAAAGCGAGTCCGCTCGATCTCCGGGTTAGCACTCTGTCCGGCATCCAGTGTACCCGCACTCATCGGAGAGATGATCCCTGGATGTCACAGGGTTCTGACATAGAATCGACCTAGGGGAACCGAACGAGACAGGGGCAGACGTGAGACGTCCATTCATCAGGATGTTGTGGGCAGCCCGCGGTTGGTGGGCTAGGGCCCGCCGCCGACCGTTGGTGCGTCGGATGATGCCAGCCTGGACGGCATTCAGAGGCGTGCTTCGTACGACAGCCCATGTTGGACTGATTCTTACGCTCTTGGGCACCGTGCTGACGGTGTACGAGGGCACAGCCCCTGCTGAGTGGTGGCGACCGTCAAGGTTCTGGTCTGTAGCACGGCCAGTTGTGAGCGACGTGGTTGTGCTGGAGCGGGCGCCGATGCCATCTCGGGAGGACATGCATCTGGACCGAATTACCCTGAGAGTGTCGGGCTCAGAGTCCCCGCCCTCATACCGCTCGGATCAGTACGCCCTGGTCGCATTCGTCAGACTATCGAGTGATCCGTCCGCGGTGTGGAGCCTGGGACTGGATGAGACAGGAATCAAGATGGCGACGATTGAGGGTGACCGACTGGAGCATGGCAACTGGGATCTGGTTCTCTCCGGCCTCACGTGTCCGCACGGGTATCGTGGCAGCATTCAGGTGGTGACAGCACTGATTCCGGCCGAGGAGGTCGATTCCCTTCAACCCGAGCTCGGTGGCTCGACACTCCTTCCTGTCGACGGTGTCCCTGTGACTGCGACAGCGATAGTGGCCAACAGCGCGACGGTGTTCTCAGACGGACTGACTGCGGGCGTTGTCGAGTCACCCTATCGGCAGGTTGCCGCCCTGACAACGAATGTGTCCATCGAGAGGTTTCGAGCCAGCCTCGGACAGGAGTCCTATCAGCAGACGCGTGGGGACTTCCGCGAGTACGTCTTTGAGGCAGAGGCCTTCTACGTGTACGCGCTGGCCGATCGAGACGAGACGGTCCTGCTCTTCTGTGTGACAACGCGACGTTCTGATTTCCGGCCGGAGTTCGTGTACTGGTCAGGCACCAGGTACGAATTGGTGACTCTCGGCGAGAACACCTTCGCCGAGTTCGCCGCGCCCGACCAGATTGGGGGATTCTTCGGCGCGAACCGCGCCGCATACTATGAGTTTCACTACTTCGGGAATCCAGGCAACTACCTGCACTACATTCTGGCGAGCAACGATTCGAGCTTCATGACTCCGTGGGATGGAGTCACGGGCACCGTGAGCCTGGAGGGGATGTCTGCGGCACTTGACGACCCGCGCGCCAACGAGTCAACACTCGCCGAGTATCGCACGCAGACGCTAGTTAACACCTACGGCGAAATGAGCCCGGACTTCTCCCCCGAGATGCTCCGGTCTGATGTGGTCGGCGGCGACTTCTACGGCGGCGTGAACCTTCAGGACGTTCGCGTTCACGAACTCGACACTCTAGCATCCGTCTTTGCCGCGAGGATGGGCTGCACACTCTGGGAGACCACGCTGATTGACATCAACGTGCATCCGGACCTGAAGAAGCCCGACAGACGCACTGATGACGGGTCTACGGTAAACATGGAATGGGACTTTGCTGACGGAAGCATGTTGCACTTGACCTTCGAGCGCGGTCCGCGTTTGTGGCCACGGCCGACAGGCGAGGCTGAAGGCCAGGTGCTGGTGGACGTGCAGGTGAGCGCCCCGCAACGCTGAGTGATCAGGGGTTGATGCAGTAGCGCTAGCCAGGACTCTGCAGTCTGTATAGGAAGTGACAAGAGACCCCGGCGTGTGCGCCGGGGTCTCTTCAGTAGTTGGCGTACTCGGGGGGATAGCGAGTTTCGGCACCTTCTACGCGCGGCTGGCGCGCGAGGCTGCAGTCTCGTCCACGACCTCAAACGCTGGCATTCCGCCTTTGATCGCATCCGCGATCGCCGCTGCGGCGGCGTTCGCACTCGGATACCACTCTTCGAGCGCGGTGGTGGCGAGACCGCCGGGCATCACGACCCGCACACCGCCACCGTCCGCAGCAACGATTCGGTAGAGGTCACGACTCGCGTACACGCTCATCGCCCCTCCCGCTTCTTCTTGATGGCGGGTAGCGCGTCGGGCAACACGACCCAAGGGCTCTTGTGAGCCGCGGGATCGAGCTTCCTCGAGTACGGCACGACTCCCTTGTACATGTCCGCCCGCAGGGTCTTGGCAGGCATCCCGACAATCGCCGCCGCTTCGTCGGCGAGCATCAGCTCGGACAGGAACATACCGACAAGGCGGTCGGCCTCTTCCTGTCCGAACAGTTCGCCCAATGCCTCACGCGCCGTCTGTGGCCGACCGGGTATCGGCTCGCGCACGACCACCCAGCGGCG
>DMIX01000084.1 GCA_003451975.1 Propionibacteriaceae bacterium | reverse complement strand
AGCCGCACTCGTTGACCCAACCGACAAGCTCGGCCACCGATGTCTGGTCGGTGTCATAGGTGACCGTGGCGGTCTGCGACACCGCGCTTGCTTGCACAGCCCGGACGCCGGGCCTGCCCAGCAGGGTCTTCGCGATCACCGGTTCGGAGGTGGCCCAATGCAAGCCCCCAACTTGAAGCACTGTGGTCTGAAGCGTCATAGCCCAACTCTTCCTTTCATGTAGTTGGCGATCGGCGACCAGCCAACGAACCCGGTGACACAAGACGGCCAGAAGGTGATCCCCAGCCCGGCCCCCAAGGTCGGAAATACCCCCTGGGAGTATCAAGCACGGTTGCACACTAATGCGGTGAGGCCGGGCTTTGGCCAACGGACGGTCAAGATCCGACCAAGTCCACCGGCAGCGGCAAGTCCGGGCTCTGGGACGCGGGAAACCTGGACTGCGCGTCGCACCTCGCGCACTTCGACGGCGACGGTCGTCGCCGGGGTCAAGGCAATGAGACCCCCGGTCCGGCCCTCAACGAAATCGACCAACTCGGCAACGGTGCACGCCCTGGCTGCCGGACCAGGACGGAGCGTCGCATGAGGAACGCGGCATCGGCCACTGGGGGCCATAACGGCGCAGTGACCGGCACCTACGAGAGCGTCCGCCGAAGGCGGTGGGGCCCGCGCGCCAGCAGGACGGCTGTCGTGAGCTCCCACACCGTGAAGGCCAGAAGTGCGGCACGCTCGGGAAGGCCGGGCGGCCACCCGCCCCCGATCGCCACCAACAACCACGCGAGCATAATCGCCGCGACCACGGTAAGTGCCAGTGAAAGGTTGAGGTAATCCCGCCAGGCGGAATCGGCACGGAACGCCAAGGCCAGCAGTGCCAGCGCCGCCAACTCAACGGCGAACGACTCGGTCGCTGCCACCCGGTGTACCAGACCGGTGACCGTCTGCGGCGCGTCGGCCGAATCGGTGGGGAAGGTAGCGGCCACGAGGAGGCCGATTGCAGCGAGCGCAAACAGCAGCACGCCGGCACGAGCGGCGCGGTTGCGCCGCCCCAGGGCGTAGCCGAGTCCAGCGGCGATCGCCAGATTGCCGACCCCGTGCACAAGTGTCGAGACGGTGAACAGCGACCCCCCTGGCCCGTTGGCGTAATCGCTGACGTAATCGTTGACCACGCTCAGATCGGTCCGGAGAGCGTGCAGCGCCGCTTGCCCAGCCCAGAACACGAGGACGCCGACCAGCCCGACGGTTCCGCAGCGCCTGGCCCAAGGAGCAGGACTCTCGCCCCCGATTCTCACCTCAGCCCCAATCCGGTCGCAGTGACAGACCGCTGCGCCCTTGATCCGCCCGGACGGCGAGCACCTGGCACGCGCCGATGTCGCCGGCTGCTCGGCCATCGTCCGCCGCCTTCCCTGTCGATCACACATGACTGTCGCTGGCGCGCCCCCACGGGCAGTGCCGAGTACCTGCACCCGAATCCAGCCCGCTCATCTGACCGACTGGGGCCGCCCGTTCCCAGGATCTCCTCAGTTCGAGCCGGCTCTAAGCGACTCGACGCCAGCGGCTCGGTCCTGGCCCGGACCTGGGCTACCACCGGTGACGGGCGCTGTGCTCGGAGGCGCGCCGGCAGGGTCCACTCCCCGCTTGACTCCGGGGGATGGATCCCCGCTGTGCTGATGCCCACCCCGATGACCGGCGTGGCGGCGACCGTGCCCACCATGGCCGAGATGCATCACGGCCACTCCGACGATGAGCAGAATCCATACCCAGTTGTTGCTCAGGAACTCCAACATCGTGACTGTCCTTTCTAGGTTCTCAAGATCAGTCGGATCCGGAGACATGGTGCGCCGCGCGGCGCTCGGCCGCGGGATACCGACGGTCGTCTTCGGGCCAATGGTGGCGGTGGCCGCGGCGTCGGCCAGTCACCTCGAAGCCGACCCGGTCGAGGCTGGCACGCACCTGGTCGCGGTTGGCGGCAGTCGCCGGGACCACGGTCACCAGGGACTCGCCGAACGGCACCAGGTCCACCCCGACCTCGTACACGCCGGGCAGCGCCCGCACCTCCTCGATCGCACTCACCAAGCAGCGCACGCAGCTCAACCCGCGTACGCCGTAGGTGGCGGCCCTCACTTTGGCCATCGCCGTGCCCCTTTCGCTCGATCCTGCCCCTGATGGTGACCGGCGGATGTTCGCGAGCGGTGAGGGTGCAGTCAAGATCGCCGCAAGATCCGCCCCAGCGGCCTTGTCTTGACCAAACCTTGCCCGCACCTGACCGGTTCCTTCATCCGCAGCCGCGACGCTGGGCCTACAGCGCCCCAACCGGGGTATCCGATGGCTGAAGGAGTTCGACGTGTGGCCCGTGCTGTTCTCGTTCTACGGGATCCAGATTCAGTCCTACGGGGTGAGCAAGGCGCTCGCCGCGCTGGTCGGCGCGTTCCTGCTCCGCAAAGCGTTCACCCGCCTGGGGTACGACAAGGACCTGGCCTACTCGCTGGTGCTGTGGGCGACCGTGTGGGGGTTCGTCGCCGCGAAGATCTACTACCTGCTGGCCAACCTCGACCACTTCAGCTGGCACATGCTCGGCGGCTCCGGGTTCGTCTGGTACGGCGGGCTGATCGGCGTAGTGCTGGCCGTGGTGGTCATCACCCGCCGCCACAAGCTTCCGCTCGGGGTGGTCGCCGGCGCCATGGCGATGCCGCTGTCGGTCGCCTACGGCATCGGACGGATCGGCTGCTTCCTCGCCGGCGACGGCACGCAAGGCCAGCCCACCGACCTTCCCTGGGGCATCGCCTTCCCCAACGGCGCCGTGCCCGTCGACGTGCCCGTACACCCCACCCAGCTGTACGAGGCCCTCGGCGCGTTCGTGATCGCCGCCATCTTGTGGTGGCTCGGGCGCCGCTGGCAGCCGGTGTCGGTGTTCGGCGCCTACCTGGTACTCAGCGGGCTCGCCAGGCTGCTGGTCGAGTTCGTCCGGATCAACCCGCCCGCGCTGCTCGGGCTCACCGAGGCCCAACTGTTCGGCATCGCCAGCATGGTCGCCGGAGGGCTGCTGATCATCCACGACCGCAGGTCCCAGCCCGTCACAACAGACGTCAGCCCGACCCTCACCGCCACCGGGGTCGGTCTGCCATGACCGGTCGCGCGGCCACACTCCGGCGATGATGATCGACACCCTCCCGGCACCGCTCCATCAGGGGCGATCCACTTCTCCGGTTGCGTGGATCTGGGTCGGTGTCGCGGGTGCCGCAGGGGTCGCCACGGGTGCGGGATTCGCGCCGGCCGGCTGGTGGGCGGCCACTGTGCTAGGAGTCTCCGGACTAGCCGTGGCCGCCCGCCAGACCCGCACACTCCCCCGCACCACCGCCGCCGGTCTCGCGTTCGGCCTCGGACTCACCGGGCCCACCCTGGCCTGGATGTCCGTCATCCACGTCGGCGCGGCGATCGGGCTGATCCTGGTGATGTCTGGCTGGTACGCCCTGCTTGGAGCCCTGCTCCACCTCGCCAACCGCAGCCGCTGGTGGCCGCTGCTCGGCGCCGGAGCCTGGCTCGCCATCGAGTACGCCGCCGCCCGCGTCCCCTTCGGCGGGTTCGGTTGGCTCCGGCTCGGCTACATCATGATCGACGGCCCCCTGGCCGGGCTCCTCCCCCTGGCCGGGGTCGCCGGGACCAGCCTCGCCGTCGCCCTGGCCGGCAACCTCATCGGCTGGCTCATTGAGGAACGCTCACGGCGCAGGCTGATCGCCACCACCGTCAGCACCCTGCTCATCGGAACCGTCGCAGCAGCCGGCGATGCGATCCCGCCCGCACCGGCAGACAAAGCCGCCACCGTCGGCTGGGTCCAGGGCGGCGCCCCCGGCGGCGGCGTGTACGGCCTCGGCCCCCCGCGCACCATCACCACCAACCAGGCCCGCGCCACCAACGACCTCGCCGCCGACATCGCCGCCGGCCGCGAACCCGTCCCCGACTTCATCGTCTGGCCGGAGAACTCCACCGACCTCGACCCCGGCACCGACCCCCACACCCGACAGCTCGTCGACTCCGCCCTGGCAAGCATCCAAAAGCCCATCCTGATCGGCGCCATCCTCGACGGCCCCGGACCCGACCAGCGCCGCACCGCCACCCAATGGACCCAACCCGACGGCCAGGTCGGCCCCACCTACACCAAACGCTCCATCGTCCCCTTCGGCGAGTGGATCCCCTACCGAGACATCCTCCTCCCCCTCATCGCTGAGCTGCGCTACGTCGGCCGCCAATCCGTTGCCGGCACCGAACCCGGCCTCCTCGACGTCCGCCTCGCCGACGGCACACCCGTCAGGATCGGCGTCCTGGCCTGCTTCGACGTCGCCTTCGACCCGGTCGTCCACGACCTCGCCGACGCCCAGCTCCTGATCGTCCAGAGCAGCAACGCCATGTACCAGGGCACCACCCAGATCGAGCAACAGTTCGCCATCACCCGCGCCCGCGCCGCCGAACTCCGCCGCGAGATCATGGCCGTCACGACCAGCGGCATCTCAGGGCTGATCGACCCCTACGGCCGCACCACCATGCGCGACACCGGCCCCGAAGCGGCGCGCGGAGTCGAGCAACTCCCCATCCGCACCGCCGCCACTCCCGCCACCTGGCTTGCCCTACCCCTCGAACAGGCAGTGGCCGCTGTCACCACCGCCTGGCTCCTCGGACTAGCCGTCACGCGACGCCGCCAGAAGCCGCCAGCGGAGCAAGCCACCCACGCGCTCGACCACTCCCGCACACAACCCTGAAAAGGCCACCATGCCCGACACCGACACCACCCTGAACGCCCCCACCGAGCCCGGTGACGTCGACGACCATCCCCCTCAGGGCGCGTGGCGCACCGCCTGGGCCGGCATCCGCGCCGGCTTCGGCGCCATGCTCGGGCTCGCTCCCCACGTCATGCACCACATCGGCCTCATCGCCGGCGCCGCACTCCTCACCGGAGCCCTCGGCAACTCCCTGCTCTACGCGGCCGGCATCCTGCTCAGCATCCCCCTCCTGAACCGACTCCGCCGCCGCTACAACACCTGGAAAGCACCCATCCTCGGCGTCGCCGCATTCACACTCCTCTTCGGCCTCTCAACCTTCGTCATCGGCCCCCTCCTCAACCCCGCCGGTACCCAACCCCCACCAGCCATCACCGACGAGCACATAGGCCACCATCCCTAGACGCCTCACTTCGCATGCCGACTCACTACCCTGGCCGGTCGCGCCGCCGGGTGTACTAAACGCACTCTGTGCCGACTCGCCCGCCACGGCATCGTGGCCGAAACCACTTTCGACCCGGTCAGTTCCTCACGGATCAACACGGTGCCAGGCACACTCCATCTTCGCCCCTGCCACCCTGGGATGGGGCGTCCGACATCGCGACGGTAAACGGTTCCCGGGGTGAGCGGGCCGGTAGCTGAGGCGGCCGTATTATCGGCGGGGACCAGCATCGTGGGTCCCTTTCCCTCACGGAGACCGACGGACGACGGCAAGGACGGTGCCTCCTGCCCGGCTTGGGCTATTGGGCTGTGTAGCCGCCGTCGACCGGGAGTGCGACGCCGGTGACGTAGCTGGCGGCGTCGCTGCACAGCCACAGTACTGCGGCAGCGATCTCTTCTGGGCGGCCGAGGCGCTGCATGGGGGTCACGGCGAGGGTGGCGTCGAGGTCGAGTTCACCGCCTGTGCTCATCCGGTCGACCATCGGGGTGTCGATCGTTCCTGGGCAGACGGCGTTGACCCGGATGCCGGCGGGCGCGTATTGCAGGGCGACGCTCTTGGTTTGTCCGATCACGCCGTGTTTGGTCGCGTGGTAGGAGGCGCGGCCGTTGCCGCCGACCAGGCCGCCCAACGATGAGCAGTTCACGATGGACCCTGATCCCTGGGCACGCATCTGCACGAGTTCGTGCTTCATCGACGCCCACACACCACGCAGGTTGACCGCGACGACCGCATCGAAGGCTGCGGCAGGCTCATCGGCAGCATCGACGGGCGGGACCTGGATGCCCGCGTTGTTGAATGCCATGTCCAGGCGGCCGAACGCGCGCACCGTGTCGATGACGGCCGCGGCGACCTGCTGCTCATCGGAGACATCGCAGGTCAACGCGAGCACGCGTTGGCCTTGTCCGGTGGCCTCGTGGGCGAGCTGCGTGACCGCGTCGGTGTTGATGTCGGCCAATGCCACCGCCGCCCCGGAGCCGGCGAAGGCGCGGGCTGTGGCCTCGCCCATGCCGGCGCTGGCGCCGGTGACGAAGGCAACCTTCCCGGTGAAGTCGTACTGGAGCATCTGGGTCCTTTTGCTGGCTGATCCGCCGCTGCTGGTCACCGGTTGGGGTTTCTGGCGAGGATGCCGAGAGGGATGAAGT
>DMIX01000059.1 GCA_003451975.1 Propionibacteriaceae bacterium | reverse complement strand
GTTGGGAAATCTGGTCTTCCCGGGCTTCTTGGCGGCGACCCCGGCCGCTGCTTGGCGACGGCTTCCGATCTACCTGACCGCGATCCTGCGCCGCTTGGACACCTGTCGGAGCAATCCGAGCCGGGAAGCGGCGAACTTGGCGATCATCAGCGAACTGGAGAACGAGTACGCCCAGTTGTGCGACCGCTATCCCGCGGGTCCATTGCCGGTGCCGGTGGCCGATATCGGCTGGCTGTTGGAGGAACTGCGCGTGAGCCTGTTTGCGCAACAGCTGGGCACGGCGGGCCCGGTGTCGGAGAAGCGGCTGCGCGCAGCAATGGCTGGCGTTATTCGGTGATGGATGGTTCTTCGTTGAGTCCGGCGCGACCGCCCGACTTGTGTCGGTCCTGGCGCGGTCGTCGCCGGCTCAACGGGAGTGGATCAGCGCGCAGTCGGGGCGGTGTGAACTCCGCGACCGGCGTGCGGCGATGATCAGTTGCTCACCAGAGTGCGTCGACCCATTCGGGGAAGCCAATTGAGGTGACGACGGAGTGCTTTCTTGCTGGCGATATCGCCGCGGATCAGTTGGGCGGCGTCGAGGTCCTGGGCAAGTCGTTGCCGGTCTCTGTCCACTACGGGGTAGCTCAACATGACTCAAGCTTGACCCAGATTCTTGTTCGGGACAAGCTCACTTTACCGAATGATCGTTCGGTAACGCCGTATGATGGTTTCATGCTTGATCTGAACCGACTCCGCATCTTGCGAGCCGTGGTTTCGAGCGGATCGGTCAACGAGACCGCGCGTCGCCTGGGCTACACCCCCTCCACAGTCAGCCAGCATCTTCACACGCTGGAACGGGAGGTGGGCTTCGCGCTGATCAGCCGTGTCGGGCGCGGCATCGTCCCGACACCGGCTGCGGTGGAGTTGGCATCCGCCGCGGACGAGGTGCTGCAGGCCATGACCAAGCTGACAGCTCGCACCCGTGATCTGCGTGACGGCGCCACCGAGCGGCTTACGCTGCGGTCGTTCGCCTCGGCCGCCTACACCTGGATGCCGTCTGTCGCGCGCACGCTGCGTCAGGAGTTTCCGGAGCTGACTTTGGAGTTGGCCATCGATGTGGTGGAGTCCGCAGAGACTGCGGGGGATGCCGACATCGAGATCCACACCGAGTTGCCCTATCTTGCTCCGGTTTCGGCCAGCGGCTATCGCCGACATGTGCTGTGCGAGGACGAGTTCGTGATGGCGATGCCCGACGATCATCCACTGGCAGGTGCTGATCGGCTGGACTTGGCCGAGTTCGCCGAGGACGACTGGGTGGAGTACGACTATCAGGACCAACTGGCGACCGGGCTGGCGAGCTATGCGTGCGCGGAGGCGGGCTTCTCGCCGCGCTACGTGGCGCGCGCCCAAGATCACGTCAGCGGCCTCGCCTTTGTCGCCGCTGGTGTCGGGATCACGCTGATTCCGGTCCTGACGACGCGGTGGTCGGGCTTCAACATCTCCTACGTTCGCATCCAGAATCCCACCCCCTACCGTCGCATCGTTGCGCTGAGTCGCAATGCCATCGCGGCGCAGAACGCCACCGTGAGGGTGCTTGAATTGCTGGGTGAGCTGGCTGCGGTACCGGGCGCGGTTCCGCGGACCTTGGAAGTGCCGGGGTAGGGTGGACGAGTGCTGGATCCGAGTTTGCTGTACCACGTCGAGGCCGACAAGGCCGCCTCAGTGCAGGGCGACCGACCGGCGCTCATTCACCTGTTCGACGGCTATATCGATGCCGGAGCGGTCTCGCATCACCTGGCACGCTATCTGCTGCGCACCTGCGAGCATGAGGTGCTGGTCACCTTCGACCACGATCAGCTTCACGACTACCGCTCACGGCGTCCGCAGATGGTTTTCGACACCAACCATTGGGCCGATCTGATCGACTTCGAGTTGGTGATCCATCGACTCCTCGATTCTCAAGGCAAGCCCTTCCTGTTGTTGCACGGCCCGGAGCCGGACAGTCAGTGGAACCGTGCCGCTGCGGCAGTCTTTCAGGTGGCCGAACGCTTCGAGGTCTCTCAGTTGCTTACCGGATCCGGTGTTCCGATGGCCGTACCACACACCCGTCCGACGCTGGTGACTGCCCACGCCACCGACATCAATCTGGTCAGCGGGAATCCCATGTGGATCGATCGGGTCCAGTTGCCCGGCGCTTTCTCCCATCTGCTGGAGTATCGGGCCGGCGAACGCAATGTGTTGGCGCAGGGCTTCGTGGCCCACGTCCCGCACTACTTGGCGCAATCCACCTTCCCACAGGCCGCAGCCGCTGTGTTGGGACGTATTGCGACCGCTGCCGGCCTGGACCTGCCGATGGATCTCTTGCACGAGGAGAGCCAGGAGAACTTGGCCACTATCGCCGCCGAAACCGCCGAGGACGCGGAGTTCCCGGCCATGTTGGCAGCGTTGGAGGAGCAGTACGAGCGTCTGGCTGCGGCCGGGGGATCCTCGGTTCCCAGCGCCGAGGAGATCGGGGCGGCTGTGGAGCAGTTCTTGGCCGAGCAAGATCCGCCTCCGGATTTTCCCCGGCAGTAACCGATGCCTCAGACCGTGGCCGAGTTGATCGGCCTGCTTGACCTGGCCCAAGCCGCGGAGAACGTCTTCATCGGCGACGACGGCGATTTCGAGGGTCGGTTCCAGCAGCGTGTCTTCGGTGGTCAGGTGCTGGCGCAGGCATTGATGGCCGCCTATCGCACCGTGCCCGCCGACCGACTGGCGCACTCCCTCGGGGCACACTTCCTGCGTGCCGGACAGGTGGGCATTCCGATCAGCTACGCCGTGGAGCTGACCCGCGACGGCGGCAGTTTCTCCACTCGACGTGTCGTGGCCTCGCAGAACGGTCGCGAGATCTTCAGCATGATCTCGTCCTTTCATGTCCCCGAAGTGGGCTTGAACCATGCCGATCTACCACCCGGCCCGGTGACGCCACCGGAGGACTGCCCACCCTTGGCCGAGGTGCTGGGTGCCCGTTCGCAGCGCGAGGTCGAGGCGTGGCGCCGCGAATGGGGAGTGCTCGATGTGCGGTTTGCCTCGGATACCTCGGCGCTGAGCGCCGCCGGGCGATCTGATGCCGCGATGAAGGTATGGGTCCGGGTGGCCAGCGAACTGCCCGCAGACGAGAAGCTGCACCAGGCGATCTTGGCTTATGCCAGTGACCTGACGCTGCTGGCGGTGAGCACGGTGCCGCATCCGGTGGACTTCGGTGGTCCTGACATGCAGGTCGCCTCTATCGATCATTCGATGTGGTTCCACCGGCCCGCGCGCGCTGATCAATGGACGCTGTACGACCAGGTTTCACCTTCGGCCTCAGCCGGCTTGGGCTTCAGCTTCGGGCGGATGTTCTCCGGCGACACGCTGGTGGCGTCCTGTGCCCAAGAAGGCCTGATCCGCATGATCAGGGCCTGAATTGGTTGGAGATGTCAAAGCCCCGGGCCAGCGCGGAATAGTGGCCCGGGGCTTTGAGTCTGTGGCGGGATCAGGCCGCGTCGGACTCGGTCCGCAGTTTGGAGGTGGCGTGCCGCTCGATCTGGCGTACCCGTTCGGCGGTAATACCCCACACGGCGGCGATGTCAGCGAGCTTGGCCTGCCTGCCATCGAGGAGGCCGTACCGGCGCCGAACCACATCGGCCGAACGCTCGTCCAGGCTGGACAGCATGGCCTCGAGTCGGGAGCGGTCCTCGGCGTCCAGCACCATCTCGTCGGGTCCCGGTGAGGTTTCGCGAGCCATCAAATCGCCCAAGGCGGTGTCGCCGTCCTCCTCGATGGGCGCATCCAGGCTCACGTGGTCGCGAGCCAGGCGGAGCAACTCAATGATGTGCTCGACCGGCTGATCCAACTCGGCGGCGATCTCGGCGAGCTCCGGCTCCCGGCCCAGGCGACGCTCGAGCGTCCGGCGCACGGCCGAGACCTGATTCACTTGCTCGGCCACGTGGACCGGGAGTCGGACGATGCGACCCTGTTGGGCGATGCCGCGAGAGATCGACTGGCGCACCCACCAGGTGGCGTAGGTGGAGAACTTGAAGCCCTTGGTGTAGTCGAACTTCTCGACCGCACGGATCAGACCGGTATTGCCTTCTTGGACCAGGTCCAGCAGTGGCATCTGTGCTCGCCCATACTTGCGGGCCACGGAGACCACCAGCCTCAGATTGGCGGTGATGAAGCGCTGCATTGCTGCGGCGCCTTCGGCGGCAATCTGTCGCAGTTCGTCCTCGGTGGCCTCGACGGCGTGGGTAGAGGCATCCTCGTCGCTCAGTTCGCCGTCAAGAATGGTCTGGGCGTAGCGTCCGGCTTCGATCAGCCGGGCCAGCTCGACCTCGTCGGGCGCGGTGAGAAGTGGGGTCTTGGCTATCCCGTCCAAGTACAGCCCCACGGCGTCCTTGCCATCGATGCCGTCCGTGCTACGGATCCGGTGTGCGGTTGAAATCACGTTGGCTCCTTTTCGCTCGCCCTAAGTACAACGCCAACACCGGGGCGTTTTGTGCCCTGACATCGCCTTGGCGACTGCGGGGGCAGCGCGACCACGCAGATTCAGACCACAGTCTGATAGGGGAGCCTGACCCTGGTACTCAGGGTGCTGTGAACGTTCAGCCGAGCCTCAGGTGCCGCTCAGTGAGTCGCTGGGTCTGCGCTGGTTCGGTCGATGAGCCAGGCCAACTCGAAGGCGGTGTCGCGCCAGGCCTGGTAGCGACCCGACGCTCCGGCGTGGCCGGCCACCATTTCCGTGCGCAGCAGCACCGGCTGATCCGATCCGGTGGTGTGGCGCAACTCGGCCACCCACTTGGCCGGTTCGGTGACCTCCACCCGAGTGTCGTTGAGGCTGGTTGACACCAGAATCGCGGGATAGCGTCCGGGATGGACGTTCTCGTAGGGCGAATAGCGTCGCATCCGCGCATACGCCTGAGCATCGTGAAGTGGGTCGCCCCACTCCTCCCACTCGGTCACGGTCAACGGCAGATCTGGATCGAGCACCGTGGTCAAGGCATCAACGAACGGCACGGCAGCATGCACCGCTCGGAACACCTCCGGCGCCAGGTTGACGGCGGCTCCGATCAGAAGTCCGCCGGCGCTGGCTCCCTCGATAGCCAGGCGATCCTCGGCGACGTAGCCCAACTCGACCAGCCGCCTGGCGCACGCCACAAAGTCGGTGAAGGAGTTCTCCTTCGCGGCCAGTCGGCCTTGTTCGTACCAGTTGCGGCCCAGCTCACCGCCGCCGCGAACGTGGGCGACGGCGTAGACATAGCCGCGGTCCAGCAGGCTGAGCCTGGCGATCGAAAAGCTTGGTGACAAGCTGATCTCGTAGGCGCCGTAGCCGTACAGCAGGCATCCAGCAGTGCCGTCGATCGGCGTGTCGGCGCGGTACACCACCGAAATCGGGATCTGGGTGCCGTCGATGGCCGTCGCCCATTCCCGTCGCTGCCGGTAGTCGGCGGGACGGTAGGGACCCGACGTCGGATGATCGAGTACCGGACGGCTGCGCAGTACCGTGCGGCGCCCGTCATCGAGCCGGTACTCAATCACTTGCGGAGGCGTGACCATCGATTGGTAGTGCAACCGGATTCGATCAGTGTCAGCCTCGTCGCCGTCGTCGGCGTCGGCACTGAATAGTGGTTCGTCGAATTCGATCGGCGAGGGCGCTGCGACGTTCCCGGCCGCGTCACGAGGACGCAGCGCGATCTGCTGCAGGCCGTCGCGACGTTCGCTGATCACCAGCACTCGGTCATAGGCACTCACCCCCAGCAGCCGGACGCCGGGTTCACCGGGCCAGATGGTGCGCCACTGCTGCGGTGTGTTGGCATCCAGCGGGGCTTCGGCCAGGGCGAAATCAACCGCACCGTCGTTGTGCACGATGAAGAGCCGATCCCCAGCGACTTCGACGTCGTACTCGATGCCGTCGCGCCGACCGGCGACACTGCGCAGCTGCGTCGGGGAGCCGAGGCTATCGATCAGCCAGGTTTCACTGGTGTTCTTACTGCTCGCGCTGACGATCATGAACCGATCATCGCGGGAGGAATCGACCGAAAGCCAGAATCGTTCATCGGGTTCGGTGTACAGCAACTCGTCGATGGTCTCGCCGAGTCGGTGCAACCAGAGTTGGTGTGGCCGCCAGGCCTCATCGACGCGCAGATAGCAGAAGCTTGTCGAATCGAACCAGGTGCCGCCGCCGGCGATGTCGGCTACGGCGTCGTCGAGATCAGCGCCGGTGATCACATCGCGGATCCTCAGTTCGAAGCGTTCATC
>DMIX01000062.1 GCA_003451975.1 Propionibacteriaceae bacterium | reverse complement strand
CCCACACCGGCACCGCCGAAGATACCGGTCTTGCCACCCTTCATGAACGGAGCAATCAGGTCGATTACTTTGATGCCGGTCTCGAAGAACTCGGGTTCCGTCACCTGATCTTCGAACGAAGGGGCGGGACGATGGATCGGATAGTATTCGGCTGCGTCCACCGGACCTTGCTCGTCGATGGCCCGGCCGACGACGTTGAAAATCCGCCCGAGACATGCCGTCCCGACCGGCACCTTGATCGGCGCACCGGTCGCGATCGCTTCCATACCACGCGAGAGACCGTCGGTGACGTCCATCGCGACGCAGCGCACCCAGTTGTTGCCGAGATGCTGTTGCACCTCCACGATCAGTTCGTTGTCACGGGCAACGGGAATGCGCACGGCATCGTAAATCGCGGGCAACTGCCCTTCCGGAAACTCCAAATCAACCACCGGTCCGATCACCTGGACCACTCGACCCAATGATTCCTGTCCCATCCACTACTCCTTCAACTGTATCCTGGCGTACCCTGTCGCCAGTCCCCACTCTCGCCCAAACGGCCGGCAGCAGGCCAGCGTTGCGAGCGCGCCTTCCGGCCGATTAACCGGCCAACTGAGCCAGCGCCTCAGCGCCGCCAACGATATCCAGGATTTCCTTGGTGATCGCTTCCTGGCGGAGACGGTTGTAGGCCACCGTCAGGTCGCCGATCATCTCGCGCGCGTTGTCGGTTGCGTTGCGCATGGCCACCATACGCGCACTGTGTTCGCTAGCGAATGACTCCAGCACGGCCTGGTAGATCAGCAACTCGACGAAGCGCGGCACCACGGTGTCCAGCAACATATTGGCATTCGGCTCGTAGATGTATTCCTCGCCCTCGATGAGTTTGATCTTGCGAAAATCCGATGGCAGAATGCCACTGCGCAACACGGCTTGAAACTCATCCGCCGTGTACACCGGCAACAAACGGACCACGACCGGCTGATAGCTCATCGTGTTGTGGAAGAGCGTGTAAGCCATGTACACTTCGTCGAAGACGCCACTCTGAAAATCTTCCATCGCCACGCGCGCAATCGGCGACACATCGATGACGCGCGGTTGTGAGGGCAGCCTCTCCGAGAAATCGGCCACGATGTTCATGCCCAACCGTGCCATCACATCACGCCCTTTGCGCCCCACGGTGATCAGCCGTACCGGCATTTCGTGCCCGGTCTCGGCGATGAAGCTCAGCGCCTGGCGGATGACGTTATGGTTGTACCCGCCGGATAACCCCTTGTCACCGGTAATCAAGATCAGCCCGATCGCGTGCACTGGCCGCGCGGTGATCAACGGGTAGGGTTCGTCCTCGACAGGCTGCGAGGCGAGGTTAACCAGCAATTCCCACGCCTTCTCCGCATAGTCGCGCGTCGCCAGGACCTGCTCCTGGGCGCGCCGCATCTTGGACGCCGCCACCATCTGCATCGCCCGCGTGACTTGCGATATGTTCTTGACACTGCGGATACGCCGCCTGATCCCACGTAAAGTTGCCACCGTCTACTCCATCATCGCTTCAAGCACCGCTGCACCAGCACCAGGCACGCGCACGGGAACCGTTTGCCCGCTGACCTACAGACTGACTGTAACGCCGAAATCCGTAATCGCCGACACCAACATGCTTTCGATCTCCGGCGTCAACGCCTGCTTATCCACAATCATCTGTCCCACTTCGGGCCGCGTCGCGTCCATATAGGTCAGGAAAGCCGTACACCATGCGCTGACTTTCTCCACCGTCACCTTGTCGAGATGATCGTGGGTTGCCGCGAACAGGACCATGACCTGCTTCTCGACCGGCAGGGGCTCATACTGCGGCTGTTTCAATACCTCGGTCAAACGCAACCCGCGCTCCAACTGCATGCGCGTCGCCGCATCGAGATCGGACCCGAATTGGGCGAATGCCGCCACTTCGCGAAACTGCGATAGTTCACCGCGCAGCGGACCGGCGACTTGCTTCATCGCCCTGATCTGGGCAGCGCCACCGACACGCGATACCGACAGACCGACGTTCACTGCCGGCCGGATGCCCGAATAGAACAGGTCGGATTCCAGATAGATCTGCCCATCGGTAATGGAAATCACGTTGGTCGGGATGTATGCCGATACATCGCCGGCCTGCGTTTCGATGATCGGCAGCGCGGTCAGTGAGCCTCCACCGGACTCGGGCGCCATCTTGGCGGCACGCTCGAGCAGGCGTGAGTGCAGATAAAACACATCGCCCGGATAGGCCTCGCGGCCAGGGGGACGGCGCAACAGCAGCGAGACCTGGCGGTAAGCCCAGGCATGCTTGGACAGATCATCGTACACGATCAGTGCCTCATCGCCCCGCTCCATGAACTCCTCACCGATCGCACAGCCGGCGTACGGTGCGATGTATTGCAGGGCCGCCGCATCGGAGGCCGCAGCGACCACAACCGTGGTGTAATCCAGTGCACCGAATTTCGCGAGCGTACCCACCACCTGCGCGACACTCGATAGCTTCTGCCCGATCGCCACGTAGACGCAGTACAGGTTCTTGCCCTTCTGGTTGATGATCGTATCGATCGCCACGGCGGTCTTGCCGGTCTGACGGTCACCAATGATCAGCTCACGCTGACCACGCCCGATCGGAACCATGGAGTCGATCGCCTTGAGACCGGTGGCCATCGGCTGATGGACCGACTTACGGGCAACGATACCAGGGGCCTTGATCTCCACC
>DMIX01000375.1 GCA_003451975.1 Propionibacteriaceae bacterium | reverse complement strand
CTACGAGAAGGGCGACAAGCCGCTGGAGATCGTTTCGACCCGGCAGTGGTACATCCGCAACGGCGGACGCGACGAGGACCTCAAGGCCGCTCTGCTGGCCCGCGGTGAGGAATTGGCGTGGGTGCCCGACCACATGCGCCACCGCTACAGCAACTGGGTCAACGGACTCAACGGGGACTGGCTGATCAGCCGTCAACGCTTCTTCGGGGTGCCGTTCCCGGTCTGGTACGCCCTGGACGCCGAGGGCGAGCCCGACTACGGCAATCCGATTACACCCTCCGAGGCCGAACTGCCGATCGATCCGGCGACTGATGTGCCCCCGGGCTACACCGCAGAGCAGCGGGGCGTCCCCGGTGGATTCGCCGGCGACCCCGACGTCATGGACACGTGGGCGACCTCCTCGCTCAGCCCGCAGATCGCCTGCGGCTGGGAGCGCGATGAGGAGCTGTGGAAACTCACCTTCCCGATGGACATGGCGCCGCAGGCCCACGACATCATCCGCACCTGGCTGTTCTCCCGGGTGGTGCGCGCCCATTTCGAGAATCATCAACTGCCCTGGCATCGGGCCACCATCTCCGGCTTTGTGGTCGACCCCGACCGCAAGAAGATGAGCAAGTCCAAAGGCAATGTGGTGGTGCCCACCGACATCTTGGACCGGTTCGGCTCCGATGCGGTGCGGTGGCGGGCGGCGATGGCCCGACCGGGCATGGACTCCCCCTTCGATGAGACCCAGATGAAGGTCGGACGCCGGCTGGCGATGAAGGTGCTCAACGCCAGCAAGTTCATCCTCGGGACTCCCGAGGCGACCGATGCCACGATCACCGAAGCAGTGGATGCTGCCATGCTGGCAGGCTTGGCCCAGGTCATCTCGCAGGCCACCGCGGCCTTTGAGGCCTACGACTATTCCACGGCCCTGGAGAGTGCGGAGAAGTTCTTCTGGAGCTTCTGTGACGACTACCTCGAACTGGTCAAGGAGCGCGCCTACGGTGCCGATGGCGCCTACGGTGCCGACTCGGCCCGGGCAGCCCTGCGGCTGGCACTGGAGGTTCAACTGCGACTGTTCGCACCCTTCCTGCCGTTCGTGACCGAGGAGGTGTGGTCCTGGTGGCGGGATGGTTCGGTACACCTGAGCACCTGGCCGAGAGTCACCGAGGTGACCACCGCCGGCGATGCCACCTTGATGGATGACGTGGCGGCGGCGCTGATCGAGATTCGTGGCGCGAAGTCCACCGCGAAGGTATCGATGAAGGCCGAAGTGAGCGCTGCGGAGTTCGCCGGTCCGAGCGAAGTACTCACCCGGCTGCGGAGCGCCGAGTCCGACCTGTGTTCGGTGGGCCGCATCGTCGGCGACATCACCTGGACTGAGACTTCGACCCCGCTGCGGGTCAGCGTCCAGCTCGACTAGTCCGATGGTGCTCTCGCGGAGGTGGGTTGCGCTGGCGGTGTTGGTCGCTGTGGCTGCGGCAGGATGCACGACGACGGGGCCTCGCACCCCGAGCGGCACTCCCACTGCGGTGGCCACCATCGGGGCTTTCGATGTCCGGGTGGGCGATTGCACCGGCGAACTGCCTAGTGGCGGTATCAGCAGCGTGACGCTTATCCCCTGCGGTCAGGAGCATTACTGGGAGGCCTTTCACTCCGCGAAGCTGACCGAGGAGACCTATCCCGGGCAGACCGCGATCTATGAAGCGGGCAACAAGCTGTGCAAGGCGGCGTTCACCGAGTTCGTGGGGGTGGCCCCGACCAAGTCCAAGCTGCAGTTCACCTTCTTCTACCCGACCCAGGACACCTGGCAGAACACTGGTGATCGTGAGGTGCTGTGCATCCTCGGTTCTCCCAAGGGCGGTCTGACGGGCAGCGCCAAGGACACCAAGAAGTAGCTGAGGCTACAGCAGGTCGGCCAACACCGGTTCGGCCATGGCGACCACCGCGGCGCGCGCCTCGGAAGCACTGGTGGCGGCCCGCGCTGCGGCAGCCATCTGCTGGCAGGTCTCCAAGGTATGCGCGGCCAAGGCCGTCCGCACGGCTGGCACTTTGCCGGTGGCCATCGAGAGGCTCTTGACGCCCAATCCGGTCAGCACTAGGGCCAGCCCTGGATCGCCGCCGGCCTCACCGCACACCCCGACCGGTTTGCCCATTTCCTTGCCGCCCTGACAGGCGAGCGCGATCACGTCGAGCAGGGCCGGCTCCCAGGGGTTGAGCAGATCGCCGAGTTCGCCTTGCATGCGGTCGGCGGCCATCGTGTACTGCTGCAGATCATTGGTGCCCAATGAGGCGAAGTCCACGTTGTAGAGGATTCCTTTGCTGCGGATCGCCGCTGCCGGGATCTCGATCATGACACCCACCTTGGGAATGCCCAGTGCGCGCACTTTCTCGGCGAACCAGATCGCCTCGGCCTGGGTGGCGACCATCGGGGCCATGACCCGCAGATCGGCCCCGGTGGCCTGGTAGGCCGCCGCCAGAGCTTCCAGTTGGGCGTCGAGAATGTCAGTGCGGATCATTCCCAGGCGCAGACCGCGTCGGCCCAGCGCCGGGTTCTCCTCCGGCCCCAGATCGGCGAACTTCAGCGGCTTGTCGGCACCGGCGTCCAGGGTTCGAACCACGACCCGACGCTCGCCGAAGGCCTTCAGCACCTCGGTGTAGGTGGCGGTCTGCTCGGCGACGGTGGGCATGGTGTCGCGGTCCAGGAACAGGAACTCAGTACGGAACAGCCCCACACCTTCGACCGCTTGAGCGGCTGCGGCATGGGCATCGTCGACGGTGCCGATGTTAGCCAGCAGCGGCATCGGATAGCCGTCCTTGGTGGCACCGACGCCGGTACCACCGGCTAGTGCTGCCTGCCGGCGCCGCTTGCGTTCGACGAGCAGTTCCACCTCAGCCTCGGTGGGGTTGATGGTGATCTCGCCCACGCCGCCATCGAAGGCAACCACAGTTCCCGGCGGCACGTCGAGGATTCCGGCAGCCTGCACCACGGCGGGGATGCCGAGTTGGGCGGCCAGGATCGCGGTGTGGCTGGTAGGACCGCCAGCGGCGGTGATGATGCCCAAGCACGTTTCGGCGGTCAGGGTGGCGGTCTCGGCCGGCGCCAGATCGGCGGCGGCAAGCACGCTGGGCTCGGTCAGGTCAGGAACGCCAGGCTCGGCCTGGCCCACCAGTCGGGCCACGGCGCGGTCGCGAACGTCGCGCAGATCGGTGACGCGCTCGGCCATGTAGCCGCCCAAGGAGGCCAGCATGGTGCAGTACTCCTCGACGGCGGCGTCGACGGCAGTGGTGATCCCGACGCCAGCCTGTAGTTTGGCGTCGATGCTGGCCATGAGTCCCGGATCGCGAGCCATCATGGCCCCGGCTTCGAGGATCGGCCGCGCGCTCTCGCTGGCCTTGGCCGCTCGGGCCTCCAGGCCTGCGGCTACGGCTTCCAGTACTTCGGTGACGCGCTGGGCGGCTGCTGCAGGGTCGGTGGTCGCCGGCTCATCGGCAGGCGGACGGGGGGCCTGTGATACGACGACCAGGGGGCCGACAGCGGTCCCTGCGCTGACTCCGGTGCCGTGGAAGGTGGTGGGGCCGGACATGACCGACCTACTCCGCGTCCAAATCTCTGGACAGTAGTTCGACCAGGCTGTCGAGGGCAGCATCGGCACCGTCGCCGTCCGCGGTCAACGTCACGGTCTCGCCATGCTTGGCTCCCAGCGTCATCACCATCAAGATGCTGCGTGCGTCAACCGGGTTGCCGCCCTCTTTGGCGATCGTGATCGGGAGGCCGGTGGCTGTCGCTGCCTGTACAAACAGCGAGGCGGGGCGAGCGTGGAGGCCCACCGAGGACGCGATGCTTACCTGGCGCGTTGCCATAGCTACTCCTTTGTCGGCTGAAACGGTTGCTCCCACTGTTTCATATTGCGGCCAACCTCAGGAGTCCATTCCGAAAGCATGGCAGCGGGTCATATCGACCGATTAGGCAGAACGTTCGCGGCGCTCGGCGCGAGAAACCGCCGCGCGGCTGATCAGCTGCGGCGAGGCACCCTCGGTGACCACATCGGCTTCCACGATGACTTGGGCGATTTCGTCGTCGCTGGGCACGTGATACATGACATTCAGCAAAATTTCTTCCAAGATCGATCGCAGCCCACGGGCACCGATGCCGCGCTGCAGTGCCATGTCGGCGATGGCGTCGATCGCAGTGGGGGCGAACTCCAGGTCGACACCGTCGAGTTCGAACAACTTGCGGAACTGTTTGATCAGGGCGTTCTTCGGCTCCACCAGGATGCGTCGCAGCGCTTCGGCATCGAGTTGTTCGACGGTGGAGATCATCGGAAGGCGTCCGATGAACTCAGGAATCAGGCCGAAGGAATGCAGATCCTCCGGGCGCACCTCAGCGAACGGGTTCAGCGTCTTGGGCGCACGCACCGCAGCATCATTGTTGAAGCCCAGCGGACGCTTGCCGATGCGGGCGTTGATGATCTCTTCCAGGCCTGCGAAAGCGCCCCCAACGATGAACAAGATGTTCGTGGTGTCGATCTGAATGAACTCTTGATGGGGGTGTTTGCGGCCACCCTGCGGCGGCACCGAGGCAGTGGTGCCTTCCAGGATCTTCAGCAGGGCCTGTTGCACGCCCTCGCCGGACACATCGCGGGTGATCGAAGGGTTCTCCGATTTGCGGGCCACCTTGTCGATCTCGTCGATGTAGAT
>DMIX01000204.1 GCA_003451975.1 Propionibacteriaceae bacterium | reverse complement strand
TGGCGGGGTTGTCCTTCTCGTTGACCGAGGCTCCCGGACATACCGCCGGGTGCGTCCTGCTCGGAGTCGACTACGGCGGGCATCCCACCATCAATCGCCTGGTCTTCGCCGGTGACGTCGTCTTCGCCGGCTCGGTGGGCCGCACCGATCTGCCCGGTGGAAGCCCCGCACAGATGAAAACCACCTTGCGCGACGTGGTGCTGGAGCTGTCCGACTCCAGCGCATTGTTGCCCGGGCACGGCGAACAGACCACCATGGCCGAGCAACGCGCGAACAATCCCTATCTGCAACCAGGCTTTTTGAGGAACTGATGTCCCGACCCAAACCGCTGTCCGGCTTTCCCGAGTTCGCTCCGGCCGGACGGATCATCGAGCAGCGCGTGCTGGCCAGCCTCGCCGAGACCTTCGAGCTCCATGGTTTTGGCTCGGTGGAGACCCGAGCGGTCGAGCCGCTGACCGAGTTGACTCGCAAGGGCGAGATCGACAAGGAGGTCTTCGTGGTGCGCCGGCTGCACGCTGACGCCGAGGCCGTCGATGAACTCGGGCTGCACTTCGACCTGACGGTGCCTTTTGCCCGCTACGTGCTGGAGCACTCCGCACAGCTGAGCTTTCCGTTCCGTCGTTATCAGATTCAGAAGGCGTGGCGCGGCGAGCGCCCTCAGGAAGGTCGCTACCGCGAGTTCACCCAAGCCGATATCGACATCGTCGGTGCCGAGACGCTCGCCGCTCACCACGATGTGGAGTTGCCCCTGGTGACTTTGGAGGCATTGGAGCGCCTGCACATCGACTTCGGGATCCCGCCGGCGACGATGAGCGTCAACAATCGTCAGCTCAGCGAGGGCTTCTACCGCGGGTTGGGTGTGGAGCAGCCCAACGAGGTGTTGCAGCGCGTCGACAAGCTGGACAAGATCGGCCCTGCGGCTGTGGCTCAACTGCTGCGCGACGAGGTGGGGCTCAGCGCGGCCGCTGCCGAGAAGTGCCTCAAGCTGGCCAGCATTCGCTGTGCGGATGCCTCCTTCGTCGACCAGGTGGCCGCCCTCGGGGTCGAGCACCCGATGCTGAGCGCCGGTTTGGAGTTGCTGGCCGAGGTGGTGACCCAGGCCGCCGCCGCAGTGCCCGGCCGATTGGTCGCCGATCTCAAGATCGCCCGCGGTCTGGACTACTACACCGGCACCGTGTACGAGACGACCATGGCTGGCTATGAATCGATGGGGTCGATCTCCTCGGGTGGGCGCTACGACTCGCTGGCCAGCGATGGACGCTCCACCTATCCCGGTGTGGGCCTGAGCATCGGGGTGAGCCGCATCCTGGTACCGCTGATCGGCAAGGGAGTGCTCACGACGACCCGTCCGGTGCCCACCTGTGTGCTGGTCAGTGTCGACTCCGAGGACACCCGGGCCGACGCTTTGGCCATCGCGACCCAGCTGCGCGCCCGCGGCATCGCCACCGAGGTCGCCCCCAAAGCCGACAAGTTCGGCAAGCAGATCCGCTACGCCGACCGTCGCGGCATCCCCTTCGTATGGTTCTCGACCGGCGAGGTCAAGGACATTCGCAGTGGTGAGCAGGTGGCCGCCGATGCGTCCTCCTGGCTGCCGCCGCAGGCCGACCTGAAGCCGTCGGTCGTACACTCTTCGTTGGCCGACTGACGGCCCGGAAAGGAACTCTCCTCGTGATTCGCACCCATACCGCAGGTTCACTGCGGGCAGACCACGTCGGCACCACGGTCACCTTGACCGGCTGGGTGGACAAGCGTCGAGACCTGGGCGGGGTGGCCTTCATCGATCTGCGCGACGCATCCGGCATCGTCCAGGTGGTGGTCCGCGACGAGGTACTGGCCACCTCCGGCGCACATGCGCTGCGCAACGAGTACTGCATCGCCGTCACCGGTGTGGTGGAGAAGCGCTCGGACGATACCGTCAACCCGGCGCTGGCAACCGGTGAGGTCGAGGTCGCCATCCAGACTCTGGAGGTGCTCAACCCGTCCGCGCCGTTGCCCTTCCAACTTGATGGACGCACCAACGTCGGCGAGGAAGCTCGGTTCAAGTATCGCTATCTGGATCTGCGTCGGCCCAGTCAGGCCGCGGCACTGCGGTTGCGGTCCCAGATCAGTCAGGCCGCGCGCACGGTGCTGGCCGAGCGTGACTTCGTAGAGATCGAGACTCCCACGCTGACGCATTCGACGCCTGAGGGCGCCCGCGACTTCGTGGTGCCGGCCAGGCTTTCTCCCGGAAGCTGGTATGCGCTGCCGCAGAGCCCGCAGCTCTTCAAGCAGTTGCTCATGGTGGCCGGCATGGAGCGGTACTACCAGATCGCCCGCTGCTACCGCGATGAGGACTTCCGAGCTGATCGCCAGCCGGAGTTCACCCAGCTCGACNNTCCGATAAGCCCGATCTGCGTTTCGATCTACCGTTGACCGAACTCACCGAGTACTTCGCGGACACCACTTTCCGGGTCTTCCAGGCTCCCTATGTGGGCGCGGTCGTGATGCCCGGCGGCGCCTCCCAGCCTCGTCGCACCTTCGATGCCTGGCAGGAGTGGGCCAAGCAGCGCGGTGCCAAGGGGTTGGCCTACGTCACCATCGGTGAGGATGGCGAGCTCGGCGGTCCGGTGGCCAAGAACATCACCGAGGCCGAGCGGGCCGGTTTGGCCGACCGCGTAGCGGCCCGTCCTGGCGACTGCATCTTCTTCGCCGCCGGTGCCCGCAAGGCCTCGCAGCAGTTGCTCGGCGCGACCCGCAACGAGATCGCCCGCCGCCTGGAGCTGATCGACCCTGAAGCCTGGTCGCTGCTGTGGGTTGTCGATGCGCCGTTGTTCGAACCCGCCTCGGAGGCTGTCGCTGCCGGCGATGTGGCGATGGGCGAGGGCGCGTGGACCGCGGTACACCACGCCTTCACCTCACCGAAGCCGGATTCGCTGGACACCTTCGATACCGATCCGGGCTCAGCATTGGCCTATGCCTACGACATTGTGTGCAACGGCAACGAAATCGGGGGCGGATCGATCCGTATTCATCGCCGGGATGTCCAGGAGCGAGTGTTCAAGGTCATGGGGATCACTCCCGAGCAGGCCGAGGAGCAGTTCGGATGGTTCTTGGACGCCTTCACCTTCGGTGCGCCGCCTCACGGCGGCATCGCAATGGGCTGGGACCGCATCACGGCATTGCTGGCCGGCGCGGACTCCATCCGGGATGTGATCGCCTTCCCCAAGACCGGGGGAGGGTTCGATCCGCTCACCGGTGCTCCGGCACCCATCACCGCGCAGCAACGCAAGGAGGCCGGTGTGGACTTCGTCCCACCGGCCCCCAAGGCTGAGTAGTTCTAGCGCAGATCTTCCGGGTTGGTCAGGTCGTCGTCAGCGGCGGCCAACAGGCCGTAGATGTCGCGACGGGCCTTGGCCAACAGTGCGGTGGCCTGCTCCAGTTGAGCGGACGTACCGCTGCGACTGAGCTCTTTCAAGGCCCCGGCCAATGCCGGAACCTCCGCCCACAGGTCACGCAGTTGGTCTGAGCCCATTCCTGCGACGGCCTCGTTGACCCGTTCCCACGGCTTGTCAGCAGTGGCGGCCGCCTCCGCACCGGCCTCAGTCAGCCGGAAGGCCTTCTGTCCGTCGTTGTCGAAGGACTCGATGAGCCCCTCGTCCTCCAGTTGGGACAGTGCCGGATAGACCGCGCCGGGGCTGGGCTTCCAGGCGCCATCGGTTCGCTCGGCGATGGACTGCATGATCTGGTAGCCGTTGAGTGACTCCTCGGCCAGTAGCGCCAGGATGGCATTGCGCACGTGGCCACGGCGGCCGCGGCCACGACCGCGCGGACCCATCGGGCCACCAGGACCGAAAGGACCACCAGGACCGAAGGGGCCCATCGGACCGGGGCCCATCACAAAGCCGCCCATACCGTGCATTCCGCGCGGCCCGCGGTGTCCGCCGCGATGTCCCCGATGGGGGCGTCGCCCGAGATCGCCGTCGTCATCGGCTGTGAAATCGCTATTCATGGGATTCTCCTTATCAAGAGTTGAGGGGCGGGAGCGGTTCCCGCCTTTCGTATGATCGGCACGTCGCCGATATATCGACGATAGCGCAGAGAAGAACCGAGTTCAACCCCTCGGCAGAGGGGTATCGTCTGGTCGGTGGACACCGATCTGTTCGGCAACCCGGTCGCCTCTCCGGGCCCTGCCCCTACCGGAGGCTCGCTGTCGGCCGGCCACGGCGGCACGCTGCCGCTGGCAGTGCGACTGCGACCTCGCACGCTGGAAGAGATCGTCGGTCAACAACACCTGCTGGGTCCGGGATCGCCGTTGCGTCGGCTCGCCGAAGAGGACGCCACCATGTCGGTGTTCCTGTGGGGCCCGCCGGGAGTCGGCAAGACCACGATCGCTGCGGTCGTCTCGGCGTCAGGACGACGCCGTTTCGTGGAACTGTCTGCTGTGACTGCCGGGGTGAAGGAGGTTCGTGCCGAACTGACCGAGGCGAAGCGGCAACTCGCCGCCGGCGTCGGCACGGTGCTATTCGTCGACGAGGTGCATCGGTTCTCCAAAGCCCAGCAGGATGTGCTGCTGCCCGCTGTGGAGAACCGGCTGGTCACCCTGATCGCCGCCACAACCGAGAATCCCTCGTTCTCGGTGATCTCGCCATTGCTGAGCCGATCGCTGCTGCTCACGCTGCGGGCCTTGACCGACGATGACCTGACGGTGCTGCTGGACCGTGCCCTGGTCGACGAGAGAGGACTGGCCGGGCAGTTCACTGTGGACGATCAGGCCCGCGCCGACGTGTTGCGGTTGTCCGGTGGCGATGCACGGCGTGCCTTGACCTACCTGGAAGAGGCCGCCGCCGGCGCACAGTCTCGCGGTTCGACGGTGATCGACACCGACACCGTCGCCGCCGCCGTCGACAAGGCGGCGGTGCGCTACGACCGCGCCGGCGATCAGCACTACGACGTGATCAGCGCGTTCATCAAGAGCATCCGCGGCTCCGATGTCCACGCGAGCCTGCATTATCTGGCCCGCATGCTCGAGGCCGGCGAGGACCCGCGTTTCGTGGCCCGTCGCCTGATCATTATCGCCAGCGAGGACATCGGAATGGCCGCACCTTCGGTGCTGCAGACGTGCGTGGCCGCAGCCCAGGCCGTACAGCTCATCGGTATGCCTGAGGCTCGCATCACCTTGGCTCATGCGGCCATCGCCTGCGCGCTGGCGCCCAAGTCCAATGCCGTCATCGTGGCCGTCGATGCCGCACTGGCCGACGTCCGCTCCGGACGCATCGGTCAGGTTCCCGCGCATCTGCGTGACGCTCACTATCCGGCTGCGAGTCGCCTGGGACATGGTGTCGGCTACCAATACGCCCACGATGCGCCTTTTGGCGTCGCGCCCCAGCAGTATTTGCCCGATGAGTTGCTCGGCGCCCAGTACTACCGTCCGACCGATCACGGGAATGAGGCCGCGATGACCGAACGCCTCGAACACCTGACCACGCTGCTCTCCGAAGGCGCGCCACCCTCACCAAAACAGTGATCACCTCCGAGTTGAGGGTTGCGGCCCGGCTTAGGCTGGCTCGGCGCGACCGTGTGGCGTTCACTCCGAGGAGAAACCACCATGAACAACGCTGAGTACCGTCCTTGGCCGGCGCTATGGGCTTTGGTGATCGGCTTCTTCATGATCCTGGTCGACACCACGATCGTCGCGGTGGCCAATCCGCGCATCATGACCAGCCTCCAGGCCGACGTGAACCAGGTCATCTGGGTCACCAGCGCCTACCTGCTCACCTACGCGGTGCCACTGCTGGTCACCGGCAGGCTGGGGGATCGTTTCGGTCCCAAACGGGTCTATCTGGTCGGTCTGGCTTTGTTCACCGCCTCCTCGCTGTGGTGCGGATTGTCCGGCAGCATCGAAATGCTGATCGCCGCCCGCGCCGTC
>DMIX01000015.1 GCA_003451975.1 Propionibacteriaceae bacterium | reverse complement strand
TGATCAACCTCTAGCCGCCCCGTTGCAGTGGTCTCGCAGCGACGCAGTGCCGATCGCACCGAGATCGGGATCCTTTCGCTGACGAGGCGATTCGGCACCGAGTTGGGCGCCCTCGCGCTGGCCGGCGGGCGGGCTTGGATTCAACTGCTGCCACAACTGTTGGGGCTGACGCTGCTGGGATGGTCCGCCTACTACGGCTCGGTGTTGCTCAGCGCCCAACTTGCCGTCTGGTCGGCGTGGCTGGTCATCGTAGGTCTGGCCCTCGGCGTCACGGCGCGGCTGGCCACGCTGGTGGTGTCGCTGCGCGTGGTCGCTGAACACCTCGGAGTGTCGACCTTGGTGCGAAGCCTCGGCAGCGCTGAGCGCCTCGACGATGACCGCGACCAGAGTCTGTCGCGCCTGCTGACCATCACCATGCTGCCGTTCCTGGCGGTGTACGCCTCCTTCGGTTACGTCAACTCCTTCGTCCACGACCTCGCGATGATGAGCGTCACCAGCATTGGCCTGGCAACCCTGCTGCAGGATCTGAACCCCACCACCTCCACGATGGCCATCGTCGCGGTCGGCGCCGTGATCGTTGGCTTGTTCCTGGCCCGCCGAGGTTTGGACCGACTCCTCGATCGGCGCCCGAACGTCGTGCTCGGCATAGTGGCGGTCGTCATCGAAGCGAGTTTCTTGCTGATCGTCGCGCTCAGCGGGTTCCGACTGGTGGAGGCATTCCAGCTGTGGTTGAACGATCGCGCCGTCCACAGCTGGATCGACGCTGCGATACAGCTACTCAGTCAGCTTCTTCATATCGATCTGCCGGTGTTCTTCACTACGGTGTGGGGGATTTTCGTCGAGTCGGTGTGGCCGGTGCTGTGGGAGGTCATCAGTCAACCGTTGGCTTGGCTGGCGCTGACCGCTTTGGTGTTCGGCTCGCGGGTGCTGTCACTGCAGGACCTGTGGACGCAGACACCGGAACAACAATCCACGCCGACGCGATTGGCCCAGATCCGCGACCAACTCGCTCAGGCGAGCGGACTGCGCCGCGCCGTGCTGCGCGTCCAGGGTGCTTTCTTCAGTGACATCGACGACAAATACCTGCCCACCTGGTGGGCGTTGAAGCTCGTGCTGCGTGCCGGCTGGCTTCCGCTGGGTGCCTTCGTAACCGCCTACAACCTGGTGCGTCTGTCCGGGGAGTGGCTCGAGGTCCAGGTGCTGCGGGCCATCGGTGGTGGCTCCTTCACCGAAGGGCTGCTACTGGCCCCTGTGGTGGCGCTGATCCCCGACGTGGTGGTGCTCAGCGCACAACTAGCGCTGTTGGGGGCCGCCTTTACGCGGGTGCTGCAGCAGCGCGAGCGCTCCGACTCCCAGCGCACCACAGCATCGGTCCCTGGGGATCGTCGTACCTCCGCAGCGGAGGTCGTCCTGGTCGCCGCGCTGTTGGCCGGATTCACCGGCCTGTCATTGCTCGAGCCGAGTCAGTCCGCCCAGCAGCACACCGTCGCGGTGGGGACGCCGTCGAAACTGGACGGACAGCTGGTGACAGTGAACAAGGTGCGCTATGGCGATTCATTGACTTCGGCCTCGAATCCCGAGCTCGGACGATCACGGCTGGCCTTCGTCGTCGTGACGGCCGCGGTGTACGCCCGCTCCGGGCCCGCCACCACGGTCAAGATACAGCTGCACAATGGCTCTCGCCGCTATCACAGCGGCAGCTGGGGCTCTTTCGGTCTCAACGCCGAGCCGGGCTTTCAGCAGAGCGGGGATCTGGTCTTCGAGGTGGACCCCGCTGATCTCAACAGCCATCTGCAGGCCACCATGACTACGTCGGCCTTCGTGACGGGCTTCCATGATGAAGTGCACATCGAGCTGGGGATTCCGGATTCCGCCTCAGCTCAGGTGGCCGGGCAGCAGGTCTTTGTCGTCGCCGCGCCACCCAGGCAGGCGCCATGAGACGCTGGCGGTTGGTGGTGAGTTCGCTGGTGGTCGCGGTCGTGGTGGCCAGTTCCTGGTTGTGGTGGGTTTCGGCCCACTCATTGCGACCCACGACACGGGTCGATGGCGGTTCGCTGGTGCTCACCGACGGCAGCCGCTACACGCTCACCTCACTGACCAGCGCGCGGTCGTTGATCGACCGATTCGGTGCCACGCTGACCCCGGTGGCGGGAGCGACCTTCGTCGTGGCCACCGTGACCTATGACGCCACCGGGGTCGTGAATGCCGATACCTACAGTTGCCGACTGACTTTGTGGTCGGATCAGGCGCCGTGGAGTGCCGCCTATTACGCTGCGCCGCAACCACAGCAGTCGGACTGCCGGGCCGGGTCGAGGGGAACGGTTGTGGCTGCTTTCGAAGTGCCGCAGCGCTACCTGGCTGATGTGAGCGGTGTGGGTTTCAACGACTCCACTGGCACGATCCGCGACGTGGTGCTCAACGCCACCGTGAACTGAACGCCACTCAGCCGCGTCGTTCGGGCAGTTCAGTCACCGGTAAGGTCACCAGCCACGGCGGTACCGTGCTGTCGATATTCCAATGGCGTTGCCCACCGTCTAGTCCGAGCACCACATTGTCGGTGTATTCCATCTGCGCCACGGCCACCAGAATCTCCGGGCCGGGGGCATAGGCATCGGCGAACGTCACCGGAACCGACATCGCCATGGTTCCGTTGCCGGGTGGGACGGAGGTTCGCAGCGGGTCGCCGTCCAGACTGAGCCCAGCGCCATTCCACACCTCGACCTCACCGCTGCCGGGATCCTTCAGTGCGAAATGCCCGTACTCACCAGAGATCGGCACCAGATCTTCGTCATGCGGATTACGCACCGTGCCCAGCAGCACGATTTCCCAATACGGATCGGCATACGGACTGGTCACATGTTGCGCGGTGGCCTGCGACAGGGTGAAAACCAGGTCCTGCGAATTGAGTTCTTCACCCGGAGCCGCAACCACATTTCGGTCACTTCGTTGATTGAAACCACCCAGGCCCACCACCAGCGCCGCCACCAGGGCGAGCACAGCCCAGGGCCACCATCGCAGAATCCGGCCGACGGGCGCTGCTTTCATGGCGCCAATGTAGCTGTTCGAGCAGCGGTAGCTCCAACGGGGGACAGCGCAATCGACACCGTTTCCCTTAGAGTCACATTCATGCTTTCTCGGTCCGATCGCGGCGCAACCAGCGCCGAATACGCCATTTTGATCGCAGGCATTGCGGCAATCATCGTCGTCGCTGTGACTGCGCTCGGTGGCCAGACCCTGGCGTTGTTCCAACCGGTCACAGACTTCTTCACCAACCGCTGACGCCCCGCAGCACCACAGAGCATCGGGAGCGGTTCACAAACGCGTCTTTCAGCGGATCAGAAGTGAGCCGATAAGGTACATTATGTCAAAAGGGCGCTGACCACCCGGATCCGATTGGCCCACCAGAGCGTGTCGCCTGGCTCCCACGGGTCGCCTGGCGTGACCTGCGGCTCCACGAAAATCTTCAAGCCCTAGTCACTCAGCACGGTCCGGAACCCGGGGCAATTCTTCCGTTCCTGCGCGATCTGGGCTTCGGCGTCGTGAGCGACCACTGCCGCTCCGCCATGCCCTGGGACGTCCAGCTGTCGCTTGCTGAATATCGCCGCTCGGCATGGACGTCGATTCAATAATTCATCAGCACGGCTGCGCCGGCTACCTGGAGAGCCTCCGCCGGCGCTGATTGCACCCCTTGTCAGGGCATGTCACTGACAAACTAAGCCTGAAAATTAATTCACCGCTGACCGCACGGGCGTTAAAGCAGCTCGATGCAATGTCAACCTTGGTGCGAGCCGACCGCGTCGGCGTGCTCGGTCACGCGCTCTGTCTCCCAACCGGCCCCGTCAGCGAGCCTGTCCAGGCAGGGTGCGGCGGCGTTGAGGAGCCGGTGACCGCTTGGCCCTCAGTCCGTCCGGGTGAGCACTTGCTGAGCGTGCAGCGGCCTGCTCATACCTTCCGGCAGCTCCCTCCCCCGCCTCCGTCGTGGCCCCTGTCTTTTGCGCTGGGATCCAGCGCAAACCCTCGTTCAGCGGACCGGGAGGCGGCCGCCTGGACGTGCCCGAAGGGCGCGGCCCTTGATACCTATGTCAAATACTTCTCAGGGCGTGCCATACTGAGCCTGAGACGCGACGGCGAGTGACCGCGCGAGGAGGTTATGACATGTTGGTGATTCATGGAATCTGCACCGGTGAGACTCACCGTGATTGGAGCAAGACCGACCGGGACACCGGTGAGGTTCGCGGCGGCACGATTGACCGCTGGACGATCTTCGACGGTCAACAGGCAATCGAATGCCAACTCAGCGACGACTACGGAACTCCACCCAAGCGGGGCGAAGTTGTGACGGCCTCGGTCCTGGCGGTGAGCGAGTACCAGCGTCGCCCGCAACTCACTCTGGGCGCGCCGGTCGACGCGTCGGTGGTGAAGGTCTTCACGCCGGAGATGGCGGCTGCGCTGGTGGGCGTCGCGGCGGCGGCTGCCCCTGCTCGGGCTGCGAGCTGATCATGCGGCAGCGGCTGCTCCCGTCTGCGTGGCGGGTGATGGATGGCGATCGTCTAGTCGGCACGGTCGGCAAGGCGGTGGACTCGAGTCGGGGCGGCACCTGGTGGGCGATGCCGCCGGATCGGTCCTTCCGCGACTACTTCCGTAGTCGCGGCGAGGCTGTGGATTGCCTGGTGGACTACGACGCGGATCGCGAACCCGCGTTGCCGTTGGGGGTGTGATGTGGTGGATCAGGCCTATCCCGGTCGCGGGGGCAGTGCTCGCGGTGCTGCTGTGGCTGGCGGGCGGCTCGATGGCGTGGGCGGTGGTTACCCCGTCGCCGAACCCGTCGGCGACGGCGAGCGAGCCGGATTCTCTGGCGTACTGCAGCCTGGTGTACAGCGCGCTGCCTCGGACCGATCCGAGCTTCGTTCTGTGCACGACGCTGGCGGTTCCCGACGGCGGCTGGTGCTTGTCCACGACCGTCAACGGGGTTGGCTACTTCTTCCCCTGTTCGTTGTCGGCGCCCACCCCGTCGTCTACGCCGTCGGCTGGCTCGCCGTCACCGTCGCCCTCGGAGTCTGGGCTCCCGTCGGCGTCTTCTTCGCCGTCGGATGGGCTGGACCCTGGCTCGTCTTCTTCGCCCTCGGTCACCGAGCCGGACGATCCGCACACCTGGACCAACGTGGAGGCCTGGGCGCTGCTGGCGTCCGGCGTCCTGGTCGTGCTGATGGCCTCGATAGTGGCCGGGCTGGCACTGACGAAGGGATGACCCGTTGATGGAGTGGTATGAGGCGGTTCTGTGGGGGCTTGGTGTGGCGGGTCTGCTGGTGGTTGTCGCCGCGCTGTTGGTCGGTGCGGCGGTTGCGGTGGCGGATCGGTGGTGGAGCCGATGATCAGCTGGTGGGCGGTTGCTGTGGCCGGGGCGGGCCTCGTCGCGGCCCTGGCGCTGCTGGGGCTGTTCGCCGGTGCTGTGCTGGGAGGTCGGCACTGATGGAGGCGTTGGCGGGTGTCCTGGTCGGTATGGCTGCCGTCGGCGCTGTCTGGGAGGCAATCCGCGCGCTGTTGGCCCGGGGGGCGCAGTGACGTGGATCGAGGTTGTTGGAGCTGCGGCGGGACTCGGGCTGATGCTCGGCTTCGTGCGGGCTCTGCTGAGCGGTGTGAGGGGGTGAAAAATGGACGTTTCCGCGATCATGACCACCGCGGTGGGCACTCTGGGCACCACCTTTGGTGACATTGCCCCGATTGCCATCGGGCTGGCGATCAGCGTTTTCGGTCTCCACTTCGGGTGGAACCTCGTCAAGAGCTTCGTGCACTGACGGCGGCTGAGGGTCGCCCCGGCTGTGAAGGGGCAGCCGGGACGGCTCCGAGCTTCCGATTGGACAACACACGAGGAGGATCGCGTGCGCCGTGCGTTGATTGTCGCCGTGGTGGCGGTCGCGGTGCTGCTCGCTGGCAGCGCAGCGTCTGCTTCGGCTATCGATGACCCGTCGGGCGACTGCGACGCGACGTGTCAGCTCCTCGGTGGCCTGGACGGTATCGCCAACGCCATCGAAACCGGCCTCGGCGGTATCGCTGAGGCATGGGAGGAAGCGCTGACGACGGGCCTTGACGGTGTGCGTGCCGCTGAGCACCTGGTGGAGGTGGCCGTCAACGGCGTGGCCGAGGGGATCCTGGATCTTCCGGTGCGGATCGTAACGGGACTGTCCNNTGATCGAGGGCATCCGGTCGGCCATCGACGCGGGCCAGCGAGCCCTGGATCCGGCGCTTGACGGAATCCGGGAAGCCATCGAAGGCCTGGGCGACAAGCTGGATGGGCTCCTGAATGGCTTCCGGTGCGAAGAGGGCTCCTGTGACACCTACAGGGACTGGATTGGTGACGGGCTCGGTGACCTGCGCGACAAGCTGAAAGTGGATGAATGGACGAACGTGGTTGGAGGCTTCGTCGTAGCGTTCGACGCGTTCAGCGGGTGCTCGTGTGAGGTCGCGCCGATTCGACTCGGCGGATTCGAGGGGTTCCTGCTCGACTATTGCGGCGGCGATATGGCCCGGCTCGCAGCGATCAGCAAACTCGGGACGCGGATCATTCTGATCGTGGCCGGAATCGGCACATCGATTCGGTTCATCATGACCGCGCTTAGCTACGTCGGGCTGATCGGCGACGTCGATAAGAATCAACAAACGGCGTCGGCGCGTATCTCGAAATCGAAGGAGTGACATTGTTGTTCTTAGCTCTTATGGCGATGGTCGTCGGCTGGCTCGTGGACATCACGCCAGAAATGCCCACTCCCCCGGCGGCGATGGAGGCAGGGCCGGGTACGCTGGCGCAGTTGATCGCGCAGGCGAATCAACTGTGTATGTGGGTCGACTTTCCGGTGGCGGGAGTCGTGTTCATGACGACGTCAGCGGTGTGGCTGGCCGGGCTCGTGCTCCGACTGGCTCGCATCCTGTTCGGCTTCTTCATCGGATAACCGGTGGGAGGGCGGACCGGGCCGGACCGGACCGACCCTCAAAGAGGGTAGGGACGGGCCGGTCCGCCCGACCAACCGTCGCCGTGAGCTCGTCACAATGAAGGGATCGGAATGATGAACAAACGCCTGGCACGTCGCATTGATCACAAAGCAGCCAAAGCTCGGCGCAAAGTCGCAATCCACTGTTATTCGGGTCCGAATGGCTCTGGGAAGTCGGCAGCGATGGTTCTCGACGGCATGGCTGCCGTTCGCGCCGGGTTGCCCATTCTTTCCACGGTGCGCGTCCTGGACTTCCTCGACCCGCGCCCGTGTGATGCTTGGTCCTGCGACTGCGACAAAACCGACCCTGCTCGTCACCTGGCCGCTTATGAGGGTTGGATCCCGTTCCGCTGCTGGCAAGATCTCCTGGACTTCCAAGGTCCCGGCGAGGTGTGGATGGACGAAGTTACCGGCGTCGCCAACTCCAACGACTGGGCCTCAATGCCCTCGGTCATCGGCGACCGGCTCATGCAGCTACGCCGCTCCGAGCTCGTCGTGCGATGGACATCGCCCAGCTTCGACAACGGCAATAAGAAGCTCCGCCAGGTCACGCAAGCCGTCACCGTCTGCCGAGGCATGGCCTCGAAACGCGTCAAGGGTCACGCCTGGGGCCAAAATCGGTTCTTCATGTGGCTAACCTTCGATGCCCGGCTGATGGACGAGTTCAGCAACGAGGCCAAGCGGCTCAAGGCCTACATTCGCCAATTCGTGTGGAAACCGGTCAGCTTCGCCGCCTACGACACCTTCGAGAGCGTTCTTCGGCTTGACGACACCGTGTGGGGCGGGACGTGCCTACGCTGCGGCGGCAAGGTCGCCCAGCCCCGCTGCACCTGCCCGCACGAACCCCCAGCTGGCGATCCGGTAGTTGTCGCTCTGCCCGCAGTGTTCGAGCCTCCTGAGCTTCGCGATCCGGATCCGGTCTGCCTCCAGTTGATGAGCGAGCTTGCCGTTCTGTCGGCGTCGCGGCTGCCTTCGGCTGCCTGACCTGCTACGGTCTGGCTATGTCGTCGCTCCCTTCCGGCGAAGCGCCCACACCGCGCACGGTGTGGCGGCGCCGCTGGGAGGCACGCACCTGGCTGTGGAAGCACTCCTCGTTGCCGTCGATCCGAAACTGTGGGCGGGCGCCTACGGGTCGCGGCGGGTTCCACGAGACCGGTGTTGATCTACTTCGTTACCCGTCCGGGCAAGTCACCGTGGCTGGTGTGCAGCACTGCAAGTCGGTCTGGGCCTGCCCGATGTGCTCGGCGCAGATTCTCGTGGGCCGAGCCGTGCGCCTCCAGGGCGTGGTTGACGGCTGGCACGCCGAGGGTAAACGCGTGGGCTTTCTCACCTTGACTCTGCGGCACACGGCGAAGATGAGCATCACGGACGTGTGGGACAAGCTGATGAAGGCGTGGGCGAAAACGCAGGGCTCGAGCTGGTCGTCGCTGGTCAAGGGAACTAAGACACAGGCCGGGATCGGTGTGCACTTCGCTGGTGGCCGGGTCGCGGTGCCCATTTGTCGCACGGTCGAGGTGTCCCGCGGTGATCACGGTTGGCATCCGCACCTTCACCTGCTGATCTTCGTTCGCGATGAGGACGCCTGGAATCGCGTGGTGTCTTTCCTGGTGCCGCGCTGGGTGGACTGTGTCCGTGCGGTCGGTGCTCGAGTGGACGCCGATAAGTGCATCGATGCTGAGCTGGTGGATCCGTCGACTGATAGTGCCGAGCGAGTCGCGTCATACCTGGCTAAGTCGGTCTTCGATGGGTCGGGCTCACACTCTGCGATCCATTGGGAGATGGCTGGCGGCTTGGGGAAGGCTGGTCGCCGTGGTAGCCGTACACCCTTTCAGATCTTGGCTGATGCCGAGGCCGGTGATGTCCGTTCGGCGGCTCTTTGGCATGAGTTCGAGGTGGGGTCTCGGGGTCGTAGACAGATGTCGATTCCCCCGATCTTGCTCGACCGGTACGGGTTTCGCGACGCGACCGATGCTGAGGAATTTGATGCTGCTGACGAGCGCGCTCAGGACTGGCTGCCCGGTAATCGCCCATTATGACATTACGACGAAGAAGAGAGACTCCCCTCAGCCCGAACTGACTGCCGCCACAATGGCACAGTGATCGTCGACCACAGCGATGAAGCAGAGCCAGTCCCCGTCCAGGTGCTGCGGGAGGCCGGCGTCCAGTTCCGCCTACATCGGCATCCGGCAGCTCGCAACGCCGACGAACTTCACCTCACCGGGCTCAGTGTCGAATACTCAGCCAAGACGCTGGCCTTCCTGTTGCCCGATGACAGAGTCCTTCTCGCTGCCATTCCGGGCGCGGCTCGGCTTCGCTATCCGCTCCTGGCGCGTGCTGTCGGCATCCCACGCTCGGCGCTGCGTCCGGCACCCCCAGATCGGCTCTCAGCTTTGGGAATGACTCCCGGCGGCGTCACCATTTTCACTCGCGATCACCACGCCGTCGTGGCCGTTCATGCCGGCCTGCTGGAGCTTCCCAGGATCTACTGCGGCAGCGGCTGGGCCACCCTCACTGTCGAACTGAGTCCTGACGCGCTACGCGGTGCCGTTGCCGACCCCGTCATTGCCGATCTCTGCTCCCCTGGCCTTGTTTAGTTAAGCCAAATAGCTTAACTTTGAGAAATGAAGCCTGAATCCTTCACCTTCGCGGTGATCGCCGACCAGATCTCCAGTCGCGAAACCACCGACGCAGTCCCCCAGGCACTGGCAGCGCTGGCCCGCCTCGAGGTCGAACTCCCGTTCGAGCGCACGGCCGGCGACGAGATCCAAGCCCTCATTGCCCACCCGCGCACGGTCGTGGAGTGCATTCTGCTGCTCACTCGCCTCTCCGACTGGCGTATCGGCGTCGGTGTCGGCACAGTTCAGCAGCCACTCCCCTCCTCCACCCGAGCCGCCCGCGGCCCTGCCTACTTCGCCGCCCGCGACGCCGTTGCGGCCGCCCGGCGCCAGCCCACCGGATTCGCCTTGCGCCTTCCCGACACCGTCAGCGGCCCCGGCTACCGTGAACTCGACGATTCAGCCCAGGACGCCGAGACCGCCATCTGGCTGTGGCGGGGGCTGCTCAGCCGACGCAGCCAAGAAGGGTGGGAATTGATGGATCTCCTCGACGCCGGACTCAGCAATGCCGAGGCGGCGCGCCGGCTCAATATCACCCCCTCGGCAGTGAGCCAACGGCTCGCTGCCGCCGCCCGCGAAGAAGGCCACCGCGGGGCCGCCCTGGCCACCCGGCTCCTCGGCCGCCTGCAGAGCTATCCCGAACGGGAGACTTCATGAATCCCGCCGTGGCCGTCACCTTCAAGGCCGCCGCGATCGCCGTGGCGGCGCTGATCGCCGTGCTTCCTGGCAGCCCCGTGGTCACCACGATTCTCAGCCGGGCCGGTGCGACGGTCCCCGAGTCGACCGACGCCGACCACCTGCGCGGCGGCCGCTGGATCGGCCGGCTGGAACGCCTCGCTGTCTTCGCAAGCCTGCTTGCCGGTTTTCCTG
>DMIX01000325.1 GCA_003451975.1 Propionibacteriaceae bacterium | reverse complement strand
ATCCTGGTGCTGGTGATTCTGGCGATCCCGCCGATCCTGGCCGGGGCCTACGCCGGTGTCGAAGCCGTTGATCGACAGGCCGTCGATGCTGCTCGCGGCATGGGAATGGTTGGTCACCAGGTGTTGTTGAACGTGGAACTGCCGTGCGCATTGCCGCTGATGCTTGGCGGACTGCGCTCAGCCGCACTCCAGGTGATCGCTACCGCGACTCTGGCCGCCTCGGTGAGCCTGGGCGGTCTGGGCCGGTTCTTGATCGATGGCCAGGCCTATCGTGACTACGGCCAGATGGCTGGCGGCGCGGTCCTCGTGGCTGCTCTGGCCATGGTGGTGGATGTGGTTTTCGTTGGATTCCAACGATTGGTGGTCTCGCCGGGCCTCACCTCCTCAGTGGTGACCCGGCGAGGGCTCCGAGAACACCTGAGCACGAACTGACGACAGGAGAGAGATGAAGAAGATAAGCGTGGTGCTGGCCGTCGTGATCGCGACCTTGGGGCTGGCTTCCTGTTCCTCGACCAATCCCCTGGACAGCTCGCCGAGCGCCAGCGAGGGTTCGACGGCGGTCGTGGTTGGTTCGGCCAACTTCCCCGAGAGCGAACTGTTGGCCCAGATCTACGCCCAAGCCCTTCGAGCCAAGGGCGTGACGGTCACGACGAAACTGAATATCGGATCGCGGGAGACCTACGTGCCGGCGCTGAAGAGCGGCGAGATCAATCTGATCCCCGAATACACCGGAGCCTTCGCCAAGTACCTCAACCCGGACGCCGACACCAGCACGACCGAGGCAGCTTTGGCCGCGGTGAAGGCCGCTCTGCCGGCGAACCTGACGGTGCTCGACCCCGCGCCGGCTCAGGACAACGATTCGATCACCGTCACCAAGCAGACGGCCGAGACTTACGGCTTGACGACCATCGAAGACCTGGCTCCCCACGCCTCGCAGATGGTGTTGGGCGGCCCGCCGGAGTGGAAGACCCGCAGCTACGGGGTTCCCGGCCTGAAGAAGACCTACGGTTTGCAGTTCAAGAGCTTCAAGGCTCTCGACACCGCCGGCCCGTTGACCGTACAGGCGTTGAAGAACGGGCAGGTGCAGGCTGCGAACCTGTTCACCACCGATCCGGCCATCACTGCCAACGGTTTTGTCACTCTCACCGACACCAAAGGGTTCTTCGGCTCACAGAATGTGGTGCCGGTCATCGGTACTGAGGTGGCGACCACCCAGGTGAGCGACACGTTGAACGCCGTCTCGGCCACCCTGGACACCGCCACCTTGGCCAGCCTGGTCAGTCAGGTCGTCACCGACAAGAAGGACGCCGACCAGGTCGCCAAACAGTGGCTGCAGGACGTCGGACTGAGCTGAATCAGTCGGTGGCGGCGATGCGGAGTCGCTGAATCGCCCACAGATTGCGGCCACCGCTCCAGCGGTAGTCGACCTCGTCAGCGAGCAGATAGATGAGGGCGAGCCCGCGTCCGCTTTCTGCCAGCTCTGGTGGCATGGCGTTGGCCTGTGGCGGCGGATCGAGCCGGTTTCCACTATCGGTGGTGTTCAGCAGGCAGTGCGTCGGGGTGATGGTCATGTCGACCTCGCACAGCACCTCCCGGTCAGGGTTGTGCTGGATGACGTTGGTGATCAGCTCACTGAGGACCGTCTCTAGGGCCATCCGATCCTCGGCGGCTACGTCAGGATGCTGCGTCCACACCGACTGCAGGAAGTCGTGGGCGTCATCAACGGTGTGCGGCGGGGTGTGAATCGCCGCGTGATGACTAGTCTGCGAAGGCGGTTGCGGGGTCATCGTAGGGCCTCAGTATGCGATCCATGTTCGAGAGTTGGAGCACCATCAGGACTTGCTGCCCCGCCGCCGCGATGCGCAGGTCACCGCCGGCGGCGCGGGCTGTCTTGAGGGCGCCGATCAGCGCACCCAGCCCCGAGGAGTCCATGAATTCGGTGGCTGAAAGATCCACCACCACGTGGCTGCGTCCGGAGTTCACAGCCTTGTTGACGGTTTCGCGCAGTTGGGGGGCACTCACCATGTTGAGCCGGTTGCCGGCTCGAATGATGGCCCGTTCCGGCGACACTTCGTCGATAGTGAATTGGCTCATTGTTGCGCCTCCTCGTGTTGGTAGCCGCGGTACCTGACGGCGCCGACGAGCACGCTCAGGTTGATCAGATCGAAAGCGACCCAACCGAGGTTCACTAGCGTGCCTATCGGCTCGACGCTTCCGCTGATGAGCTTCATGGTACCCATCACGATCGCCACGATCAGGATGATCGCGAAAGCCAATTGCCAGCCGAGGTCGCGCAGCGAGACGCGGTCTTCGTGGGTGCCGGTCTTCGGGGTGACGGCGAAGTTCAGGGGTCGCCCGAACCACACATTGGCCGCTGCTGAGGTACACGCCTTGATCCAGATCGGGAACAGCGCCAGCGTGTACTGCTGACCGCGCCAGGTCGGTAGACCGCGGGCTGCGATCACGAACAACAACTGGTTGGCGATCATGAACGGAAGGAAGCGCAGGAAGAACGGGGCGGCATAGCTGCTCACCGGCAGCACCCCGGCGACGAGGAACAGAGTCGGTGCCACCAGATAGATCACGGTCGCGAAGCCCGAGAAGTAGCTCCACATGGTCGAGAAGTACATCAGGCGCTGCGCGCCGGTGAGTCCTTTGAGGAAGAGCGGGTTGTCTTTCAACAACACCTGCACGGTGCCTTGCGCCCAGCGCAACCGTTGAGCGAGCGAGGTCTTGAGACCTTCGGGGGCCAGCCCGTCGGCCAGCACCTCGTTGTGGTAAACGCTCTTCCAGCCATTGGCATGGAGACGCATGGAGGTGGCCATGTCTTCGGTGACCGAAATCGTCGCCATGGGCAGCAGCGCCTGCGCCTCGGCGGAGCGGCCCACGTCGGTGGCTGCCAGCGCCGTCTGTACTGCTTCCAGGGCATTCAGTGGCGAGAGGTCAGCGGCGGCGAGCCGATCTGCCAGTTCGACGGTGCCTTCGCTGAGCTCGGCCTCGGCGAGCCCGAGTTCGGCAAGGTCCGCTGATACCTGTGCCAGGTGTCCGTCCACGATGCTTCGGGACAACTCGGCGATGCGCGAACGCAGGGCGTAGGTGACATCGGCGATGGGCTCGCCGGCGCCGATGGCTCCGAGGCCGTGCGTGATGGCCTCCATGGTCGCGGTCAAGACCTTCTGCACCGCGGGAGGATTCCTGCGCCGCAGCGCGCGGCGGGTGATCGCGCGCGCCTCCTTCAGCCCCGCCAATACCGAAGATTCGGTGGCATTGACGTAGCCCAAGATGCCCAGCTCCATCAGGGCTTCGCGGCGCAGCACGGCATTCGAGCCGCAGAAGAAAGAGGCGCCCCAGCCGTCCTTTCCCTCCTGGATCGGGCCGTAGAACAGCGGGGCCTGGCTGCCGAGCGGATCACCGGTGGGCACATTCACGAAGTACTGAGGGGTTTGCACCAGGCCCACCGCATGGTCGGTGAAGTAGCCCAAGGTGCGATCCAGGATCTCGGGTTTGGGCACCATGTCGGCGTCCAAGGCGAGGATGAACTCGCCGGTGGTCTGCATCAGGGCGTTGTTCAGGTTTCCGGCTTTTGCGTGCCGCGGCTTTCCCTCCCACTCCTTGCCGCGGGTGAGGTAGTTCACCCCCAGCCGGGCGGCCTGCCGTCGCAGCTCGGGTCGGTCGCCGTCGTCCAGGATCCAGGTGTCGTGCGGGTGACGGATCTGCTGCGCGGCGGCTGCGGTGCGCAGCACGAGATCAATGGGTTCGTTGTAGGTCGTGATGAACACGTCGACGGTGCTGGTGGCGGGGGCGAGCGTCGGGTCGGGGCGCTGCCTGGCCTTCCACACTGTGAGGCTGAACAGGCTCAGGTCGATCACCGAATAGGTCTCGGCGAGCACCAACGGCACGCCGATCCACCAATTCGCCCAGTTGATGGAGGCGAACCAGCGCCACAGCAGGTAGTTGAACGCCAGCAGCACGGTGATCACGATCCAGGTGCGCAGGATCAGCAGGCGCACGCTCTCCGCGCGCTCGGAGCGGTAGCGCCGCGATCCGGGGGCGTCGGCGTCGTCAGGATCGATGGGGGCGGTTGGCATGGTCATGAGGACTCCCACTCTCGATGCAGCAGGACGGCCGTCGCGTCGTCGGTTCGGACCAGAGAAACATCGCCGCCGGTGCACAGCGCGTCGACCAGCTGCTGTGGACCGGTGCCGTTGGGATCGAAGCAGATGAGCGCGATCGCCTTGCTCAGGTCTTCGATGGAGTCACCCCACAATTCCAGGACGCCGTCGCTGACCATCAGTAGCGAATCGCCAGGGGCGAGTTGAGTCGTGAGGGTCTCCCAGTGGTCGCCGAGCCCCAGCGGGAGATCCTCGCTGGCCAGACGATGGATGGTGTGGGAGCCTCCTCGAACCGCGAAGGTGAGTCCGTGCCCGGCGTCGGAGAGATTGACCCGGCCGGAGAGGAGATCGATGACGGCATAGCCGACGGTGACGAAGGCGCCGCTCTTGGCTAGGTCGTCGTCGATGATGCGGGCTGCTTCGGCAAGAACTTCACTGGATCGCAGATAGGTGTTGTTGGCTCGCAGCGAGGTGCGGGCCGCTGCGGCCAGAATGCCGGCTCCGATGCCTTTGCCCATCACATCGCCCACCGTCATGATCGCCTGCGATCCGCTGATCCGCAGGTCGTAGAAGTCGCCGCCGACTTGCCGTGCGGTCACCGTGAGGGCGCCATGTGTCCAGCCGCGGCGCGGCGGCTGCTCGGAGGGGGCAAGGGCCTGCTGGACCTCTCGGGCCCGGTTGAGTTCGTCGGCCACCCTGCGCTGGCCCAGTACCGAGTCGGTGACATCGAGAATCTGAAGGGCGTAGGTGTCGGTGGTGTCGAGTTCTAGACCGATCACACTCACCTGAAGGAAGCGGCCATCGGTGAGGGCGACTTCGATGCCGTGTTCGGAGGCGTTGGGGGACTCCACCGCGGCAGTGACGATCGCCGCCGGCTCGCCGCCCAGGAGTGCGTCCAGTGCCTGGGGGCCTTCCTGGACCTGTGGCAATAGGACGCCGGCCGCTCGGTTGTGTCCGATCACCTGCCAGGAATCGGCATCGCGGACGACCATGATCATGCCGGCCAGCGAGTTTTCGAAATTGCGTCGGTAGGTCAACTCGCTTGCTTCCAGCTTTGCGGAGACCGACCGCTCCCGGGCTACGGTCAAGGCGAGCATCAAGGTGACGCTGATGGTGATCAGTTCGAAGAGTTGGATCAGCGCACTGGCGCCGGTTCGACCGAAGACTTCGAAGGAGAACGGGCCGCGGTTGATGGCGCTGCCGTAGGCCGCGAGGAGCGAAATCCCCAGAACCTCGGTCAGCACCCAGCGCACCGGGATCGAGAAGGCGCTCCACACCGGTGGCGCGAGGGCAACGAAGGCCAGCGGCAGATCTTCGGTTCCCAGAAACACCAGTGCTGCCACGATCAGTCCGATGCCCACCTGCACGGTGGCGTCCACCCGTGAGGACGGTTTGTCGGTGTCGGGCAGGACGAGGGCGAAGGGGATCAGCAGCAGCGCTCCGGCAGCATGCCGCGGTCCGGCCGAGGCGAGTTGCAGGACTGCGGCGTCGGGCTGGCCGCTGACGAGTAGGCCCACCAGCAACACGATGTCGAACACCGTGGCCGAAGCCAGGACTGCGATCAGGAGTCGACCCAGATCTCGGGTTTGGCGTAAGGCAGGCGGGCCGGATCGGCCGGCGCGCAAAATCCCGATGGCCGTGACGGTCTCCAACACGGTTCCGATGGATGCCGCGATCGCCGCCGGTGTCGAGCCGAAGTTGACCAGGAAGACCCCGTAGAGAATCACGCCTGTCGCCAGGCTGTAGGGCCACAGATAGTGCCGAGGCAGGCGACAGCCCAGGCCAATGGCCACGCCCGAGGCGAGCCACCACAATGAGGCCTGTGTCGGGTCGGTGCGCACCCATACGGTGAACCAGCCCAGCGCGAAGACGCTCACCAAGCCGATGACGGCGGTGGTGATCTCCGAGCGGTGGCGCTCGCGGCGGCTGTGTGATGGCGGGGGCGATGCCATGCCCACATTATTGGGGCAACCGCACCGCTTCGGAGGGTTTGGCCGCAGAATCGCTGTAGATGTTGCTGCCGTTCGCTCAGATCGATCAGACCAGGAATCGGTAGAAGGGGCTGTCCGCCGCCACGATCTCGAAGGTGATGGGGCTGGCATCCAGACGTGCGATCAACTCCGGCAGCGTAGTCGGATCGCCCAATTCGATGCCCACCAGCGCTGGTCCGGTTTCCCGGTTACTGCGCTTGACGTACTCGAAATGGGTGATGTCGTCGTCGGGCCCCAGGACTTCGTCCAGGAAGCGGCGCAGTGCGCCGGGCTCTTGCGGGAAGTTCACCAAGAAGTAGTGCTTGCGACCTTCGTAGACCAACGAGCGTTCGATGATTTCGGAGTACCGGGAAATATCGTTGTTGCCGCCGGAGACCACCGCGACCACTGTCGATTCCGGCTCGGGACGGAACAGACCCAGTGCTGCTGCCGCCAGCGCCCCGGCGGGCTCGCTGACGATGCCCTCGTTCTGATACATCGCCAGCATTTCGGTGCAGATCCGGCCGGTGGGTACCTCATAGAGCTGGGGGGAGTGCGCTGCCGTGATGGCATGGGTCAGGTCACCCACGGTTCGCACCGCGGCACCGTCGACGAAGGTGTCGAGCTGCTCGAGTTCGACCGGATGACCGGCGGCCAGTGCGGCCATCATGGACGCAGCACCCTGCGGCTCAGCACCGATCACGGTGGTTTCGGGGTGGCGCTCACTGAGCCAGGTCAGGCAACCGGCCAGCATGCCGCCACCGCCGACCGGCAGCACCAGCGCGTCGGGGGCGTAGCCGAACTGGTCGACGATCTCGGCGGCGACCGTGCCCTGACCGGCGATGGTGTCGAGATGGTTGAACGCGGGGATGATCACCGCGGCTGTGGCCACGGCGTCATCGCGAGCTGCGGCAGCGGCCTCGTCATAGCTGTCGCCGGTCACGATGAGTTCGACTCGGCCCTCGCCCAGCATGCGGATTCGATCGCGCTTCTGGCGAGGCGTGGTGGCCGGCACGTAGATACGCCCACGAATGCCGAGGCGGGCGCACGCGAACGCAACCCCTTGGGCGTGGTTTCCGGCGCTGGCGCACACGACCCCGGACGACCGCTGGTCGCCGTCGAGCTGGGCGATCACGTTGTAGGCGCCGCGCAGCTTGTAGGACCGAACCGGCTGCAGGTCTTCGCGCTTGAGCCACACGTAGGCCCCGGTCGCGGCGCTGAGTCGTTCGTTGAGTTGCAGGGGAGTGCGGGAGACCACGCCGTCCAAGCGGGCGGCGGCGTCCTCGACCGCGTTGGCATCAATCGTCACCGGGCCATTGTGGCACCGTGACGGTGAATCAGTCGCTGCGCGGCGCAGGGGTGCTGAGAGCTGCCGCCGAAAAGCAGCCTCAGCCGGTGATGCTCTGGTCGGCCACGGGCGGCTCGTCGGGGGTCTCGGTGGTGATCGTCTCGACGCGGCTCCGGCCGATGATCGGCGTGATGGCGGTGGCGTCCTCGATCAACTCCGGTGCGGTCAATGGGCGCGCGGCGGTGTCGAGGGAGTTCACCGGGTCCAATTGCTTGTCGACAACCCTCAGGTCGCGCAGCTTGCGCGCCGTGGGGAACACCCGGCCTTCGATGGAGCCGACCGACTCGTTGTAGGCCTTGACGGTGCCGTTGAGCATCCGTCCCACCTTGTCGAAGTTGGCGCCGAGTTTGCCCAACCGGTCGTACAGCTCACGACCGAGCTCGAACACCTCGCGGGCCGAATCAGCCAATGCTGCTTGCCGCCAGGCGTAGGCCGTCGCTTTCAACAGCCCGATCAGGGTGCTCGGCGTGGCGATCACCACCCCGCGATCATTGGCGTATTCGTGCAGCGTCGGTAGCTGCTGGAAAGCCTCCGCAGCCAGTGCCTCGCTGGGAAGGAACAGGACCACGTACTCCGGGGTGGAACCGCTGGCCTTGAAATAGTCCTTACGTCCGAGCTGGTCGATGTGGGTGGTCACATTGCGGCCGAAGACGGTGAGCAGCCGTGACCGCTCAGTGGGATCGTCGGTCTCAAAGGCTTCCAGGAAGGCACTCAACGGCACTTTGGAATCGACGTAGAGGTAGCGGTCTTCGGTGAGCATCACCTTCAAGTCCGGCCGGATGGTCGCCCCGGAGGTGGTTTGGGTGGTCTCCTGCAGCTCGAAGTCGCAATGCTCGACCATGCCGGCCAGCTCCACCACCCGCTTCAGCTGCAACTCACCCCAAGCGCCGCGCACCTGCGGCTTGCGCAGCGCGGTGACCAGGGCGGCGGTCTCCTTGCGCAATTCGTCACCGGTGTTGCGCACTTCACGCACCTGGGTCTGCAGCTGCACCGCCATCGAAGTGCGTTCCTTCTCCACCTCCGTGATGCGGCTATTGAACTTCTCCAGGCTCTCCTTCACCGGGGCCAGGAGTTGCTCGGTCTTTTCATGGCGCAGTGTTGCGGACGCGTCGAGCTTGCGCTCCTGGGCCTCGATGGCCTCGGCGGACAAAGCCTTGAACTGGTTCACCAACTGTTCTCGGTCGCGGGTGATCTCGGTCGCCTGCGTGATCGCGGCGTCCCGCTGGGCCAGTGCGGCGGCAAGTTCGGCCTTCACCTCGGCGGCAGCACCGGTAGCCTCGGCAGCCGCGGCCTGGGCCTGAGCCGCTTCGGCCTTCAACCGTTCGACCTCGCCGGCTTGTACCGCAGTCTGGGTTCCACGCATCGCGCGCGAGACCAGCCAAGCGGCGGCAGCACCGACCGCAACCCCGACGACCAACCATGCCAAGTAGTCCATGACGAACAGCATCGCAGCCAGCTGTGACAGTGCACCAGCACCACGCCCCATCGTCGAAGGTGCGAGG
>DMIX01000320.1 GCA_003451975.1 Propionibacteriaceae bacterium | reverse complement strand
TCGGAATCACCATGAGTGAGCAAGATGTCGGTGACTTCATAGGGCGACCGACCAGCACGGCGCAGTTCTCGCGCAATCCGATTCAGGCCGGCGGTCATCCCCGGGTCGACGATCGCCACGCGGCCGGGCGCGACGTCGATCCAGTAGCACCGGGCCCCGATAGCGTCGGTGAGCCAACTGACAGTCTTGGTGAGTTGCTTCACGATCGTCTCCTCGCGCGGCCAACGGTGAGTCCGACGATACGTGACACCGCAACCGCCAGGTAGAGCATGCCAGCGATCTGTTGAATCATGACCACAGATCGGGCCAGGGGCTGGACGGGCACCACGTCGGATAGCCCGGTGCTGGACATGATGGTCGTGGACAAGAACAACAACTCCAGCCAGGTGCGCGGGCCGTCGGGATCCACCGCAGCAATGAACGATCCAGGAACGACGATTTGAACCGCAGCGTAGGCATAGGCCCATGCCCACACCGCAACGGTGAAGGTGGAGCCGATCGCCCAGATCTCGTCGGAATTCACCCTGGTGTCGGCGAACATGTAGCGCAGCAACCCGACCAGTGTGTAGGTATAGAACGCGACATGGACCACGTCGGAGGCCAAGCTCCACCCGGTGGCGCCGCCGGTGTACCAGTCGATGATGGTCAGGACCACTGCCGGAATGCCGATGGTGATGCCCAACCAGGTGTAGGTCGGGGACGCCCGCACCACGCCCAGGGCCAGCACGACGACGAGCATTCCGAAGAGCGTGATGATCAAGCTGGTGATCGAGCCCGGGCCAGCATCGTCGACAAAGGCGTATAGCAGGATCCCGATCAGTTGCGCGATGAGGAGAACCGCCGAAGGGTTCGCGCGTATCGCCCGCCAGGCGTGCCGTCCCCGTTCCCGCATGGGCCCAACCCTACTGATGCCACCGCGGTGGGGAAGCCAATCGCCCGCAGCCGTGGTGTCGGCTACGGGCGATTGGGAGTATGGACCTACTTGAGATGAAGCCGGACCGTCTTGAGGGTGGTGCCGGCGTTGTTCTTCGACCCGGTGAGCTTGGCTACCGCAGTGACCGTTGAGCCTTTGCCGTACCAGGCAAGCTTCTTGGCGCTGATGGTGACGCGCGTGCTGCCATGGTCGGCTTTGGTGAGCTTGGTCTTTGCGACCAGGTGGCCGTGCAAGTAGACCTTTACGGTTCCGGTTGCCCACACGCCCTTGCCGAGTGCCTTGGTGGCCACGGTGAAGCTGAACGCCTTATGGGCCTTCACCGTCTTGGTCATTGCGCGCTTGCGTGGCGTGACCTTGGCCTTGGACACGGTCAACTTCACCGGACGGGCGCTGCTGGCAGCAGCGGTGTCGCTGGCAACGAAGCTGGCCGTCACCCAGTGCTTACCAACCGGCAGATCGCTGGGCAGCGTGGCTTTGGCGATGCCGCCGTGCAGCGCAGCGGTAACAGTGCGACCGCCCACCGTGAAGGCAACCGTGCCGGTATCGGAACCAGTGACCGCTGCCGTGGCCTGCACGGACTCGCCGTAGCGCACCCGCTTCTTCGACAACTTCAGCGTGGTGCCGGTGGCCTTCGCAGCGATGGTGACCGGCACCCGGACCGCCGTCTTCGACGGAAGTGCGGTGAGGGTCATCGTGCCGGTGCGCGGAACGGTGAAGGTGGCCTCGGCAGTTCCGTCGGTGACCCCAACGGTAGTGACGAGGGTGTCACCCACCCGCACCTCGAGAGAGGTGTTCGCTGGCGAACCCAATGAGGTCAGATCCAACTGCGATGCTTTCAGCGAATACGACTGCCCAACGGTGACCGTCTTCGCGGCTTGAACGGCGATGCCCTGCTTGGCGAAACTCGGCTCGGCCGGATTGTTGGCCTTCAGGTAGTCGATCCAGGCTTCGTAGTCGAGCAAGCCGGAGTCCCTGGTGTCGGTGCCGTCGGCGAAAGTGGTGAAGTTGTCGCCGCCGGCGATCAAGAAGCTTGCCGATCCGAACCGGTAGCTGTCGGAGTCCTGGACGCGCTTGCCGTCCACCCAGATGCCCGTGATGTGGCTGCCCTTGGCAGCGTCCGGATCAAAGGTGTAGGTCACATTGTCCGACAGGCTCAGTTGCAGGTAGGAGCGGCTGGAGCCTTCGGGCTGCCACTGCTCCTCAAGCACCTGCTTGAACTGGGCGCCGGTGAGCGTGGTGGTCCACAGGTTGTTCACGAAGGGCAGTACCGAGTTGGCCTCGGAGTAGGTCACCACACCGTCCCCCTCGCCGCCGGATTGGGCATACCTCAGTTCGGCGCGGATCCCGCCGGGGTTCATGACGCCGATCTCGGCACCACCCCGGGCAGGATCGGAGAGGCTGTCCACCAGCGAGTTGGCGATGAGGTTCCCCAGTGTGGAGGCTTTGCTGCGGTCGTCGCGGCTGCCGCCGGTCCAGACGCCATTGACGAAACTGCCGCCGCTGAACGCGGTAGTGACGTCTGCTGACACCGCGCCAACCGGTTGGCCACCCACCACGGCCGCGTGGGCCAAGGCGGCATCGGTGATGGTCTTGACCTGTGCGGCCCGCGGGTAGGCCGCGACCACATCGGCTTCAGTGGCGGAACTGCGGGGCAGGACCGCGGCTGAGGTGGTGGTGACCTCGCCGGTGGCGGTGTTCACCTCGAGCACGACCTTGCCGATGGCGGTGCCATAGGAGGCGGCTTCCACGATCGCGCGGCCACTGTCTTGCCAGGCGTAGCTGGCGTGGGTGTGGCCGTTGAAGATGACATCGACCTTGGCATTGGTGTCGTCGACCATCTTTGCGAAGTCGGAGCTGTCAGCCTTGGCCTCGGCCAGCGTCTTGGGCTCGGACAGGTTCGCACCGTCGTGGTACTCGGCCACGACCACGTCGGCTTCACCGTTGGCGTCGTTGCCGTCCTTGAGCTGGGTAGCGACTCGGTTGACTGCGGCGACCTCGTCACCGAAATCGAGATTCGCGATACCGATCGGGGAGACCAGAGACTTCACCTCGTCGGTGACCACCCCGACGACGCCGACCTTGACTCCGGCGACATCGAAGATGGCGTACTCCGGCAAAGCCGGGGTCGAGGTGCCCTTGGCGTACACATTGGCGCCGAGGTAATCCCATTGGGCGTTCTTCGGATTACCGATGACCCGATCGGTCAGGTCAGTGAAGCCCCGATCGAACTCGTGATTGCCCACGGCTGAGGCTTTCACGTCCAGTGCGTTGAGCACGTCAATGGTGGGCTGATCGGCATCGGTGGCCGAGGCGAACAACGATGCGCCGATGCTGTCACCAGCGCTGAGTAGCAGGGTGTTGTTGTCGCCATAGGTGGCGCGCTCGGCTTCGATCGTGCCGGCGAATTGCACGGTCTTCGTCGCCTCGATGCGTCCGTGGAAGTCATTGAAGTTCAGCAGCGCGATGGTGGTGGTTGTCTCTACGGCTTGAGCCGGTGCCGCTGCGAGCGGGCTGAGGATCAGTCCTGCCCCTACTGCGGCGGTAAGGAGACCGCGAAGGCCTCGGGGATGCGAATTCACTGGTGTGTCCTCTTTCATGCCGATGTGTGGGAATCGGGTGATTCTGATGGCCGTGCAATCGCAAGCGCGCTTGCCTGACCGCAGGGGGCTCACCGGGTTCGCCACACCGGTTGTGCTAGGGGTGGGGCGTCTCCTGATTGCCCCGAAACTAGCGTGGATTCCAGCACGCTAGGAAATCCGCGTGACCGGGAGCGGTACACGAGGTGATGTTCGCGTAGACGACTGCCGAATCCTGGTCGACGCCCTGCTGATGATGAGCCGACTTTGGCCGATGAATGGCACCTAGTGGTGGGCGACTACGTCGGTGGGTCTACGTCAGGTGGAGCCGGACCTTCTTCACAATGGTGGCCTTGGTGTTCTTGGTTCCGCCGAGCTTGGCTACCGCGGTGACCGTCGAGCCTTTGCCGTACCAGCGCAGTTTCTGGGCGCTGATCCTGACCCGCTTGCTGCCGTGGTCGGCGGCAGTGAGCTTGGTCTTCGCGACCAGGTGACCGTGCAGATAGATCTTCACAGTTCCGGTCGCCCAGACACCCTTGCCGAGCGCCTTGGTGGCCACGGTGAAGCGGAACGCCTTGTGGGCCTTCACCGTCTTGGCCATCCGGGTCTTGCGCGGCTTCACTGCGGCCTTGGTGATGGTCAGCTTCACTGGCTTGGCGCTGCTGGCTGCAGCGGTCTGGGTCGCGACGAAGCTGGCCTTGACCAGGTACTTCCCGACCTGGAGATCGTTCGGCAGGGTGACCCGCGCCATGCCGCCACGCAGCGTGGCGGTGAGCTTGCGTCCACCGACCTCGAACAGCACCTTTCCGGTGTCGGTTCCCGTCACAGCTGCGGTGGCCAGCACCGAGGTGCCGTACCGAACCGACTTCTTCGACAGGGTCAACGTGGTATGCGTGGCCGTCGCCGGAGTCGTCGATGCCGGCTGGATCGCGACCGGGATGGTGACGGTGGTCTTCGACGGGAGCGCCGTCACAGTCACCGCACCGGTGTTCGGGATCGTGATCGTCGCCTCGGCAGCCCCATCGGTCACCGCGACGGTGTCCACCAAGGTGTTGCCGACGCGAATCTCAAGGGAGGTGTTGGCCGGGGATCCCAGCGAGGTGAGGTCGAGATCAGAGGCCTTCAGCGAGTAGGGCTCACCGACGGTGGCCGTGGCCGGCGCGCTGAGGGCAACACCCTGCTTGGCGAAGTCTGGTGCGACCGGCTGGTGGGCCTTCAGATAGTCGATCCAGGCTTCGTAGTCGAGCAGGCCGGAATCTTTGGTATCGGTTCCCTGGGCGAAGGTGGTGAAGTTGTCGCCGCCTTGGATCAGGAAGCTCGCCGAGCCGACGCGGTAGGTGTCGGTGTCGGTGACCAGCTTGTCATTGACCCACACATGAGTGATGTGGTGGCCCTTCTCGGCTGCCGGGTCGTAGGTGTAGCGCACATTGTCCGACAGGCTGAGTTGCAGGTAGGGACGGCTGGAACCTTCCGGCTGCCACTGTTCCTCGAGAACCTGGGTGAGCTGAGCCCCGGTGAGGGTGGTGGTCCACAGGTTGTTCACGAAGGGCAGTACCGAGTTGGCCTCGGCGTAGGTGATGACCCCGTCGCCTTCGGTTCCGGACTGGGCGTAGGTCAGCTCGGCCCGCAACCCGCCGGGGTTCATGATTCCGATGTTGGCACCGCCACGGGCGGGGTCGGCCAGAGATTCGACCAGCGAGTTGGCGACCAGGCCGCCGATGGTGGAGGCCTTGCTCCGATCGTCACGCTTGGTGCCGACCCAGGCCCCGTCGACGAAGCTGCCGGTGAAGGCGGTGGTGATGTCGGCGGTCAGCGTCCCGACCGGCTGGTTGCCGACCTCAGCGGCGTGAGCCAGGGCGGCGTCAGTGATGGTCTTCACCGCAGCTGCCCGCGGGTACGTCGCGACCAGGTCGGCCTCGGCGGTGGTGGTGCGCGGCAGCACCTTGGCCGAGGTGGTGGTGACCTCGCCGGTGGCGGTGTTCACCTC
>DMIX01000398.1 GCA_003451975.1 Propionibacteriaceae bacterium | reverse complement strand
GAGACAAACCGCTGCTGCACCGTGGAAAGCTCTTCCAATTCGCCGACCTTGTGTTCCAACTCGGCGGCCATGTGGTTCATCGAGCGCGCCAAACCCGCCAGGTCTTCCACACCCTCCACCGCCATCCGATCGTCTAGGTGGCCGGCCGCCAAGCGTTCGGCTGCCAACCGGGCCGCCCGCACCGGACGCAGCACTTGGACGACCATGACGTAGACCACCACACCCAATCCCGCCAGCAGGATCACACCCGTTGCCAGCGCCGCTTGTTGCACGACGGCGATGGTCTGACGCTCCTGCGTCGTGGGAAACAGGAAATACACCGGATAGGCGCCCTGTCCGGGGGCGATGAGCTCGCCGGCTACCACCAGCCCCGGTTCGGCGGGCCGGTTGTCGGTGAACTGGATGAGCGTCGGGGTGCTCCACAGGCTTCCTGCCGAATTCACCGCATTGCGGATGTTCGCTGGAATGCTGGCTGCCGACACTCCAGCACTACCGATCTGTGAGATCGGCGTCTCGATGGCGACGTAATACTGATTGCCGGTCTGGCCGCGATTGGTGGCGTCGCGACCCAGCCGGGTGATCCGCTCCCCCAGTGAGGTGGTGCGAAGATCGGTGGTGGACAGATCGCGCTGCATCGACGTCATCACCGCAGATGCCTCGGCAATGCTGGCCTGGGTCTTGCCCTCGATGATTCCGCGGGTGGACTGCTCCATCAGGAACCAGCCGGTCAGCAGCAGGATCACCACCGAGGCAGCCAGGGTCGAAAGCACCACTCGGAACGGCAGTGATCGTCCCCAGAGCTGAATCGGATTCATCGAGGACTTCATTCAGCCGGTTTGGTCTCTCCGGCGCGATAGCCGATTCCCCGCACCGTCACCACGATCTCGGGACGCTCGGGGTCCTTCTCGACCTTGGACCGCAGGCGCTGGACATGAACATTGACCAGCCGAGTGTCGCTGGCGTGGCGGTAGCCCCAGACTTCTTCCAACAGCACTTCGCGGGTGAATGCCTGCTTCGGCCGCCGGGCCAGCGCCAACAGCAGGTCGAACTCTAAGGGAGTGAGGGTGATCTCCTCCTCGCCTCGACGCACGGTGTGCTCGGTGACATTGATGGTGAGGTCACCGATTCCGATCGACTCGTCACCGTCAGCGGCATCAGGACGCCGACGCAGCCGGGCTTTGATCCGGGCCACGAGCTCTTGGGTCTTGAAAGGCTTGGCCACGTAGTCGTCAGCTCCGGCTTCCAAACCGAAGACCACGTCGGTGGTGTCGCTCTTGGCCGTGAGCATGATGATCGGGACCCCGGAAATCGCGCGGATGTCGCGGCAGACGTCGACGCCGTCGCGCCCGGGCAGCATCAAATCGAGGAGCACGAGGTCGGGGCGATGCTCGTGGAAGATCTTCAACGCCCGCTGTCCGTTGTGACACAGAACCGGATCGAAGCCCTCCTGGCGCAGCACGATCTCCAGCATCTCTGCCAGCGCTTCGTCGTCGTCGACCACAAGGATCTTCGCGGGCATCGCGCGGGAACCATCGGGCACTTCGGTCCTCCTCGGTCCGAGGTTAGATCTAGCGGGACAGACGCCGTCGTCCTGCGCACGGCCGGAACTTCGACAGGCTCACTTCACGTAACAACGAATCCTAGTCGGTGAGGCGAACTCAACCCAGGTTTCAATTGAACTCCACACTGGACGGCCACGTGGAGTACAAGCCGATGTCGCCGCCTTGGCGGCGCAGTACCCGGCGCCACATGAGGCCAGGCTCGGTGTCGAAGGGGTCGCTGGCCAGGGCCGGCACGACGTACCACATGCCGAATTCGAGCTCCTGCTGCAACTGGCCGGCATCCCAGCCTGCATAGCCGGCGAAGATGCGTAGATGCTCATAGGCGCCCTGAGCCAACTCGACTGGCGTCTCCAGGTTGAGCAGTCCGACTTGGCCGCGCACGCGACGCCACCCCGGAGGTTCTTCGGCACCGACAGCGATCTCGGCCAGACAGATCGCGCCCTGTTGGGATACCGGGCCGCCGTCGAACAACTCGCCGGGAAAACTCACCAGATCAGCCCAGGCCGGCAGCGCCGTGTCCAGATCGATGGTGCTGGGTCGGTTCAACACCACACCGACGGTCCCGGAATCATCGGCGTCGAGAAGAAAGATCACCGAGCCACCGAAATAGCCATCGGTGCTCGTGATGCTGGACACCAGCAAGTCGCCGACGTGGAACTCAGTCATGAATCGCCTCCCTGGGACAGTCTTACATCAAGGCGCTTCGACCGGGAATGGGCGTGGAGGTATCGGAATGCGGGCACAAGGAAGTGAGAGAGCTGACGCCCTCTCACTTCTCTCGCTCGTCGTGGGGTGTTCACTCAACTGTGAACGTGCCTACCAAGAGCCGATTGGCATCGATCTGCGCCGGGTAGTTGTACACCAGTTCACCGCACGGTGGTACGCGCCTCCGCTGCGCAGCAAGTGCCCGGCCAGGGAGTTGGCAACCCGAACGAGTCCCAGGTGACTATCACGGACCAAGAGCCCACGCAGCCGCAAGTCACATGAAGATGAGGTCTTCAGGGCCTCGGTAAAGCAGCTCAACTACGCCGTGCGCGTCGACTACCCGCGAATGAAGCACACCTACCCTGACAGGATTGAGTTGCACATCAGCCACGCCTAGGAGGTCGCACCCCGGGGACCAGAGGCGCACCCCGCCCTCTGGCCCATCAGTGACGCGCATCCTGCTACCCGCTGGAGGCGGTGCACTGACCCATCTCACACGGTCAACTTGCATAGTCTGCCGCACCCATTGCCGTGATCGCGACGAGGACCCGCGGTTCACAAAGTCCAACCACGCGGCGTGGGTCCCCAACGTCGGCCAGTCCGGCGCCTCCGTTAGTGCCGGGTCGAGCTGATCTAGCCAGGCACGCATCGCTTCCACCGAATCGAACGTGGCGTCGGTATCCTCCACGGCGGCGATCGCAGCGAGCCTGTGGTCAAAACCGGCCCGAATCAAGATCGAGGCCGACATAGACAAGGTTCCGGTCTCGATCACTGCAGGCGCGGATCCTGTCAGGACATCGACCATGAGGTTGCCTTGTGCCGCCTCGTAGACCCGGGCCGCTTCCATCCCCCAAACCAGCCTGTAGACCAGGTCAGATTCGATGAACTGCACCACGGCGAGTCGGTGTTTCGATCCGCTAACACCAACGTCCCCCAGTGGCTTACCAGTAACCCAACTTGCCAGAACGTCTTGCCAGTTCTCGACTGCAGCAGTCGGCCGGAACGCCGGTATCGCGAAGACAGCGGCGGCGATCTCGATTAGCCGAACCGATGCGACGTCATCGTCACGGCTGGAGATTGCGGCCTCAGCCTGAACTGTCAAATCCACGATGGCGGCGGAGGCCTGACCCAGCTCGGCCCCATCGTTGGCGCCCAGCCCAGCTAAGTACCAGCCGCGGCGCTGTCCCGGAGTAGACGATGCCCAGAGGAACTGCGCCCGGCTGACAACTGTTGCGCGTAGAGCTTCGGCCTCACCAGCACTCAGGCGTCGCAACTGGCGTTCCCATAGGGAGTTCCTAAGCGCTTCGGCCAGCAATTCTGTGATCTCCGTGAAATCGGTCGGGTCGTCCCCGACGATGCTGAGGAGACCAACGTCGAGCAAGGCAAGATTCGCCTGCCATGTCGCAGCGGCCCGAACCTGCTCTTCCGCTGTCTCCCCGGACGCAACTGGAAGGGCCCACTGCCACCCGCCCGTCAGGTAGCCGAGAAAGGACCCCAACTCTTCGGACCCCACAGATTCGTGGATGCGACGGATGAGTGCGGCGCACACTTCAATGAGGCCCGAGCGCAACGCCTTCCCTTCATCCCCGTTAGATAGTTCGAGCCACTCCCGCCGTCCCCGATCGGTAGGTTCGAACAGCGGGCACAAGACGAGCCCTTCAGTGTCCACAAACGCGCGACCGGCTCGGCCAATAACGTTGGTGAACTCCGCACCTGTCAGTAGTGCTTTACCACGGTGCAACCCGTGAAACAACACCGTCGATGCCGACAAGTTCAGCCCTTGAGCGAGCGTCGGAGAAGCGACAGTTACCTTGATCCCTCCCGCCTGAAGTAGGCGCTCGACCTCGCGGCGGAATGGCCCCGGCAGCGCGCCGTGGTGGATGGCCACCCCGAGCTTCAGGCACTCCAAAATCGGATGATCCGCGCCAAACCACTCTGCGCCGACCATCAAGGCGTTCGACAAGTCGACCCCGTCGGGAAGGGCCGATTCAATGAAACCCTGTCGGTGCAGCTTGATGACGTCGCGCGCGTAGGGTTCGACCGAGTTGCGCTGAGGGCAGAAGATCAGGGCGGTCTGTCCCTCTTCGATAAGCCGCCAGGCGGTTGCGATGACAAGCTCGCGCTGGTTGTCAGGGAACGGCTTCTTCCGTTGCCCGGAGGCAGCGGTAGCGGCCTCAAGATACCGCGGGACGAAGGGCCGATCTTCACCGAGGGTGATCGACAGACGGGCATGATCACGGCGCCACTCCACCAAGCCGAACCGCTGCAGGGTGGGGCGCCACTGTTCGCGGTGTAACCCATCTGGAAGGTCATCGGTGACCCAGGCTACGAAGTCATCCAGGTCGTCCCCAGATGGGAACACCGCTGAAAGGCAGACCATTCGGCGCGTGCTGGCGTCTGCACGCCGCAACAGTCTCTGAATCTGAGCCTCGTATCGGACTTCACGGCCCGACGGCCCGATCATATGTCCTTCGTCGAGGATCATCAGTCCCACATCATCAAGCACCGTCGGGTCGGATCGGAGGGCGAAATCGACCTTCTCGGGCGTCGCGACAACGATCTGGCTCGACCGCAATGTGTCCTCGTCGACCTGGTTGGCCCCCATGCTGCCGTAGAGCGACGAGACGCCAACTCCCAGCGGGCCGAAGCTACGATCCAGCACTTGCTCAGTTTGAGCGGACAGCGCCCGCAGCGGGGTTACATAGACCACTCGGCGGCCCTGCGCGATGCACGACAAGATGCAGAGCTCGGCGATGCGTGTCTTGCCCGCACTGGTCGGCAACGCGACGACGAGGTCCTCATTACCGTTGAACACTCGGTCGACCACATGCAATTGCGAGGGCCAGAGGTCGATCTCGGCGCGATCTCGAGCCGCCAGCGCGGCAACGAAGGTGTTGCGCAAATACCTCCACCGCCGCCTCCTCATTCGAGGGCTCGACTGTGCGGGCAGACTCCAGTTCGCTGGCGGAACCGTCGGGATATGCGCCGCAATGCTGGTCTGAGCAAGCTCTTCCAGCACTCGACGCGTCAACCGGTAGATCCACCAAGGCCCAGGTGCCGCCAAGTCATTCGAAGCACGCAATCCAAGCTGGAGGTCCTCCACAGCCTCTACGAAGATCCGATCATCCTCCCGCTCGATGGCAAATAGTGCCGCCGATACGGCCGCCAGGTAGTTCTCAGTCAGGAGCAGAGCGGCTGGCCCCAAGCCAGCGACGGGGTCGTCCTCCACGCCTTCGCCACCGCCTAACGGTGCACCAGAACTGCCTTCGGTGAAGGCCACCACTAGGGCACCGTCGGTAAGGGCAGACGCCGTTCGCAGCCGCTGCACCCTCTGCTCGATGTCAGCTAGCGAACGCATCAGCAGGTCAGCGAGTGTCTGCTCCATCGGAGTGATTCGCTCTGACAGCCTGCTGGCCCGGACTAGCGAGTATGCCCGCGCTGCGTAGCCTGCCAGGTGGCTCGCCGCTCCGGCCGTCAGCCGATGGAACGCGGTCTCCTCGGTGCCTGGCCTGTTCCTGGTGGCGGCCTCGATGGCGTACGAGGCTTGAATGAGCCCTGTGGTAATGAGTTCGGCTTCCTCGGCTGTTGACGAGCTGGAGTTATAGTCCGCCCCCTCGAGACCCTCGATGATCCGGAGGCTCGTCGAGACCAGCGAATACCCGTATCCGATGAGATCGTCGTCCAGAAACGAATCGAACGACGGAGCCCCTTCAGGTAGCACCCCGTCGCGCCGGACCATCGACTGAGCCTGCCCGCGCGAAAGAAGACGACCACGAAACCGTGGATCGGTCGCGGCCTCCAGATCGCTGAGGAGGCTTCCGAGGTCATGCGCCATCAGTGATCGCCTTCTCAAATGCTGCACAGACGAATTCCTGATGTGCCTGCGCACGCAGAATCACTGCTGTCTGTGCTACTTCACCCGTGTAGCCATCGAGGTCCGCAACGACGTGACTCGTCGGATCATTCCCCACAAACAGGAACATCAGGTGCGTCACACCGTCGGGCCGAATGCCCTCGTCGAGCATCAGCTTGAGAACGGCTTCACCCAGCTCAGCGTCGCTCGTCGCCAGCAGGCGCTCTGCAAATTGGAGCAACGAGTGAGGAGAAGGAAGCTCATCGTTCCGAGCCAACCCCTCACGAGCCTCGGTCACGACCCTTGCGCTGGCACGTGCCCGGCTTTTAGCCTCGCCCTTTGCCAGCAGCACGCGTTCGTCGGCCCCGAAGGCCGCGCCAAGGACGTCGTCGCCCCGCATGGCCCATTCCTGGTGATCACGCTGAATCAAGCGACTCGGACCAACGACATACCCACAATCCTCAGCCAGATAGACGGTCGCGAGTATCTCGCCCATGTCACCGGATCGAGCGGGTAAGGATCGCGGGAACTTGCCCTGTAGGAACTCAGCGACTCCTTCCTTGCCGAGGCTCCGAGCGACCAGCGAAAGCGCATCAGACGTGGCGTAGCAGCTTGGCAGCCGCGCGGCTAGGGATTCTATGCCCACACCATCGTCGAACGACACAAGAAGGCTGATGACATGTGAGCCAACAGCCGTCACTTTGGCAGGCTTGCACCAACGACCGAAGACCGTCACACCTCACCGCCTTGCCGACTACCACCGCTCGCCCCAGGCAGGAGCCGGTGCCTTAACGAGATCAGTGTTCCGCAAGAGGACCCAAGCTGTCGCCACACACACGGCGTGTTTAAGAAGCAGCATCCCGCAATTGGCCAATGCCAAATCTCCACCTAGATCAGCCACCCAACTCCTGATACGCTTTTTTTCCTAGGAGGTTTTCCCATGGGACGAGCTCAGAAGACGTCCGCTGAGCGGGATCAAGGCGCTGCCCTGGGCGCGGCGGTCAAGCGACTACGCGGAGGGCTGTCGCAACAGGCACTGAGTCGTCTTGCTGACGTCGATCTGGACACGTTGCGGCGTGTCGAGCAGGGCCGAGTAGCCGCGCCCGGGTTCTTC
>DMIX01000104.1 GCA_003451975.1 Propionibacteriaceae bacterium | reverse complement strand
CCCAGCAACTTTGAAGCGAGCACATCTCCTCCGTCACGGCCCGATCTCTTTGCGGAAATTCCCCATCCGGACCACTCCTCGGTGGGGGCAAGGCTATCGGCATGTGAGCGCGAATGGCGCAGCGGCACGAATCCGGACATCACTCCGACATCAGAACGTCACTGAGCGACCGGCTGCGTGAAGTGACATGCCGCGCGGTGATCGGCCCCCAGCAGCACCAGCGCGGGGTCCTCGCTGTCGCAGCGGTCCCGGTCGGCCTGGGCCAACCCGGCACGGCGAAGACACTGGCCGCGGTAGGGGCACCCGCCACCGCGCAGCGCTGCCGGTGGCAGTCCATCGATCGGAGTCTGCGGCAAGCCGTTGCGACCCAGAGTCGGGTTCAGGCTCGGCACGGCTTGCCGCAACGCCACGGTGTAGGGATGCGCCGGATGGGTGAGCACAGTTGGCGCCGGCCCTATTTCCACGAACCGTCCAGCGCGCATCACCACCATCTGGTCGGCGAGCTGGCGCACCACGGCCAGGTCGTGCCCGACCAGGAGGTAGGCCAGGCCTAACTGTGTCTGGAGGTCCTGCAACAAGTTGAGCACCCCCGAGCGCACCGAGGCGTCCAGTGCCGACACCGGCTCGTCCAACAGCAGAATCGATGGTTCGGTGGCTAACGCTCGGGCGATGCCGACGCGCTGGCGCTGCCCGCCCGACAACTGTTGGGGGAAGCGATGAGCATGATCGTGCGAAAGGCCGACCAGGGCGAGCAGCTCGCCGATCCGGCCGGGGATCGCCGCACGGCTCCACCCGGTGATCACCAGCGGCTCGGCCAGGATGTCGGCCACCGGCAGGCGCGGATCGAGGGCGGCCATCGGATCTTGGAAGACGACCTGCAGCCGTCGACGCGCATCGCGACGACTCCGGCGAGTCAGCGTCGCGACGTCGGTACCGAGCACCATCACGCGGCCCGCTCGCGGTCGGCTCAGTTCCAGGATGGAGCGCAACAACGTGGTCTTTCCGCAGCCGGACTCTCCCACCACGCCCACCGTCTGCCCGGCCCGGAGGTCGAGGTCGACGCCATCGAGGGCCACCACCGTTCGCCCCGCGTCCCAGCCGCGGCCCCGGCGCCGGTAGCTGTGCCTCACCCCGCGCACCGAAAGCACCACCTCGGCAGCGCCTCGAGCCGGTGCTGTCGTCACCGAGGGTGCCGCGAACAAGGCCTCGGGACTCGCCGCCTCGACCTGGGGTTGTCGAGAGCACGCCACCTGGTGCCCGTCGGTCACCGAGGTCAGTTCAGGACGCCGGCTTCGACACTCCTCATTGGCCAAGGGGCAGCGCGGCGCAAAGGCGCAACCGGTGGCGGCGATCTCGCCGGCGGCGATCACCGGAAGCGGCCCGACCGGGCCGTCCAACTGCGGCAGCGAGCGCACCAAACCGATGGTGTAGGGCATGCGCGGTGCGCCCAACACCGCTGCGGACGGCCCGACTTCCACCGCGCGGCCGGCGTACAGCACCGCCACCTGATCGGCGAGTTCGGCGGCTACGGCCAGATCGTGGGTGATGAGCACGATCGCGGTGTTGCTGTGTTCCCGGACGCGTCGCAAGACCGCCAGCACTTCGGCCTGCACCGTGACATCCACCGCACTGGTGGGTTCGTCGGCGATCAGCACTGCCGGGTCGTTCGCCAGCGCCAAGGCAATCAGCACCCGTTGGCGCTGACCGCCGGAGATCTCATGAGGAAAGGCTTCGAACACCCCCGTGGTTGGAGGCAACCCGACCAGTTCGAGCAGTTCCCGGGCCCGAGCTCGCGCCTGGGAGGCAGTCAGTTCCTGGTGAATCTGCAGGGCTTCGACCAGTTGACCGCCGATTGAATACACCGGGGTGAGCGCGGCGGGGTCATCGGCGAAGACCATGGCGATGCGGCGACCGCGCAGCTTCGACCACTCCCGGTCATCCAGCCCGAGCAGTTCCTGGTTCTGCAACCGCACCGATCCGCTGACCGTGGCCGCTGCGGGTAGCAGACCCATCAGAGCCAAAGCGGTAGCGGATTTCCCGGCACCAGACTCCCCTACCAGCGCCAGGATCTGACCGGGCGCCAGCGTCAAGCTCAGGTCGCGCACGGCCCAGACCTGCCCGGTTTCGCTGGGGAAGCTCACCCTCAGCTCCCGCACCTCCAACACCGTCATCGCCCACCTCCCGGCGTGGATCCGGGGTCGAAGGCGTCCCGCAGCCCGTCACCGATGGCGTTCACGCACAGCACCAGCACCACCAATGTCGCAGCCGGCGCGACGAAGACCCACGGGTAGCCGATCATCAGATTCGATCCGCTGGCGATCAAGGTACCCAGCGATACGTCGGGCGCCTGCACTCCGAAACCGAAATAGGACAGCCCGGTCTCGGACAAGATGGCGTATCCCACCCCCAAAGTTGCGTCGATGATCAGCAGTGAGGACGCGTTGGGCAGCAGATGCGTGGCGATGATGCGCAACGGTGAGGCTCCCAGGTAGCGCGCTGCCAGCACGTAGTCCCGCTCCCGCAGCGACAAGGTGGCCGAGCGCACCACCCGGGCCGACAGCGGCCAGGCGAAGGCAGCCAGCAGGATGACCAGTAACCACCACGAGCCTGCCGAGGATTCTGCGCCGCGGGTGACGATTGCGATCAGGAAGAACGCCGGAATCACCAGCAACAGGTCGATCAACCACAGCATCGACCGTTCGAACCACCCGCCCAGGTAGGCCGCCGAGGCACCGACCAGCGCCGCCAGTGTGGTGGCGAGCACGGCCACCAGCACGCCGATCAGCAGCGACTTCCCCAGCCCGCTGGCGGTCAGCGCCAACACGTCGCGGCCAGCCTGGGTGGTGCCCCACAGATGCTCGGCGCTGGGCGGGGACAGGAAGGCGCGCGGGTCGATGTCGGTAGCCTGCCAGGGCCACAGCGGCGGCACCGCCACGGCCAGCAGCACCATCAGCCCCAACCCGATCAGTCCGGCCAGGGCGAACCGGTTGCGGCGGAAGCGGCGCCGGACCAGCCGTCCGCGAGTGAATAGCCGAGGCGGTTCGCTCAGCGCCGGCGGTGGAACAGACGTGCTCATGTGAGCCTCACTCGCGGGTCCAGGGCGGCCACCGCTAGGTCGGAGACCACTGCGCCGACCACGACACAGGCTCCCGCCAACGCGGTGACGGCCACCACGGCGTTGACGTCGCGGCCTTGAATGGACTCCACCACATAGGACCCCAGGCCGGCGAAGCCGAAGATCTGCTCGGTGAAAGTGGCGCTGACGAGCATGGTGGCGACACTGAAGGTCACATAGGTGCTGGTCGGCACCAGCGCGGTACGCAGGGCATGCCGCCAGGCTGCCTGACGCTGGGTGAGGCCTTTGGCGCGGGCGGTGCGCACATAGTCGGCGTTGAGGGCGTCCAGCATGAGGTTACGCTGTACCCGGCTCAGCCATGCCGCGCCGACCAGCACCAACACGAGCGTGGGGAGCACCAGATGCTGGGCGCGGTCGACGACGTCGGCCCACGGGTAGCTGCCTACGGCGCCGGTCTCGCCGCTGAACTCGAAGATCTGCACCCCGGTGGCCCGGTTGACTCCGGTGGCCAGGAATTGGCTGAGGTGAGCAATGACGAATACCGGGGTCGACACCACCAGCAGCGATAGCGCGGTTGTGACGTGATCGCTGAGTCGATGCTGCCGAGTCGCCGCCCAGGCGCCGACGGCGATCCCGACCACGATGCCGGCAACCGTTCCCAGCAGCAGTAGTCGCACGCTCACCCCGGCGCGCACCAGCAGTTGGTCGGTGACGCTGACCCCGGTGGGCGACGAGCCCCAGTCACCGTGCAAGACGCCGCCCAGCCACGTCAGATACCGCTGCCACAAGGGAACCTGGTCGGAAAGGTTGTACTGGGCGAGCTGATGCTCCACCACCGCCGGGGGCACCGGTGGCTGACGCAAGGCGAACAGGGCCGCCGGATCGAGCTGGGTGGCGGCCAACAGGTAGGTCAGCGAGACAGCGACGTACAGCAGGATCAGATAGTTCACCACCCGCTTGCCGATGTAGCGGAGCATGTCTAGGAACGTAGCGCAGCCGATCGGGTACGCCCAAGCGACTCACTCACAACCTGCTCAACCTGCGGCGCGACAGCGACCGAACCGCTGGCCGGGTGGCAATTCCACGAGGCCTTTGTGACACCGTGTAACCGGGCTGAAACATGGACGCAACCCCGCGGTTACTGCTGATGCATAGCGTTTGAGATTGACTACAACTCTGATTTTGGAGGCAACATGTTCCAAGGCGCCGACGACCTGTTGGCCTATATCAAGGACGAGGGTGTCGAGACCGTCGACGTCCGCTTCTGCGATCTTCCGGGTGTGATGCAGCACTTCACCGTGCCTGCCCAGTTCTTCGACGCCGATGTGTTCGAGAATGGTCTGTCCTTCGACGGCTCCTCGATCCGCGGCTTCCAGAAGATCCACGAGTCCGACAAGACCCTGATGCCGGATCCCTCCACCGCCTTCATCGATCCCTTCCGCAAGTCCAAGACGCTGGCTGTGAGCTTCTTCGTTCATGACCCGCTGACCAAAGAGGCCTACAGCCGCGACCCGCGCAACATCGCCCGCAAGGCTGAGAACTACCTGGCTTCGACCGGCATCGGCGACGCCGCCTACATGGGCCCGGAGGCTGAGTTCTACGTCTTCGACTCGGTGCGCTACGAGACCAAGCAGAACGCGAGCTTCTACTACATCGATTCCGAGGCCGGCGCCTGGAACACCGGTTCGGAAGAGGACACCGACGGCCGCGGCAACCGTGGTTACAAGGTCAAGTACAAGGGTGGCTACTTCCCGGTGGCCCCGATCGACCACTTCGGCGATCTGCGCGACGACATGGTGCGCAACCTGATCGATGCGGGTCTGGTCATCGAGCGCGCACACCACGAGGTCGGCACCGCCGGCCAGGGCGAGATCGCGACCAAGTTCGATTCGATGTTGGCTGCCGCCGACAACCTGATGAAGTACAAGTACATCGTCAAGAACACCGCGTGGGCCGCCGGCAAGACCGCGACCTTCATGCCGAAGCCGATCTTCGGTGACAACGGTTCGGGTATGCACGTGCACCAGTCGATCTGGAAGGGCGGCCAGCCGCTGTTCTTCGACGAGGCCGGCTACGGCAACCTGTCCGATATCGCCCGTTGGTACATCGGCGGTCTGCTGAAGCACGCCCCAGCGGTGTTGGCCTTCACCAACCCGACCGTGAACAGCTACCACCGGCTGGTGCCGGGCTTCGAGGCTCCGGTGAACCTGGTGTACTCCAGCCGCAACCGTTCGGCTTCGGTGCGTATCCCGATCACCGGACCCAACCCGAAGGCCAAGCGCATCGAGTTCCGCTGCCCCGACCCCTCGTCGAACCCGTACCTGGCCTTCCCGGCCATGTTGCTGGCCGGCTTGGACGGAATCCAGAACAAGATCGAGCCGCCGGCTCCGATCGACAAGGATCTCTACGAGCTGCCCGCCGAGGAGCACGCCAACATCCCGACCGTTCCCGGTTCGCTGGGCGACGTGCTGGATGCCCTGGAAGCCGATCACGACTTCCTGCTGGTCGGCGATGTCTTCACCGCCGACCTCATCGAGACCTGGATCGAGATGAAGCGTGCTGACATCGACGCTATCCGGCTGCGTCCGCACCCGCACGAGTTCGAGATGTACTACGACATGTGATCGAGCTCCTCACACGGCGAAAGGCCCCGGGAAACCGGGGCCTTTCGCGTTTCACAGTGAGGGTCACACCCACGAGCCAGACTGCTGTGCAGCCATGGCCATCGAGTTCAACGAACCCTGGAGCTCGGCAGGCCGCCGAGCGTGAAACTGGGTCATGCTGCTGACGCGATGAGTGGTGATGTGGCAGCTCGTCAGCACTCCGCACGCACGGCGCGCAAGTTGGGACACATCAGCGACTGCCCAAGCACCCCGATTGACAGTTTTCGTCCGGAATGGGACATTATCTGTTATGGCGCGCGAGTTCCTCACGATCACAGAGACGGCGAACACTCTCGGGGTGTCCACTCGCCATGCTCGCCGACTGGCCGACTCCCAGGCGATCACCCAAATCGCACGCGGCATCATCGACCGACACTCCGTTGAGCGTTATCTCCATTCCGGGCGCCAGGGTCGTACGCGAGCCTGGGCCGAGCACACCGCCTGGGGTGCCATTGCGATGTTGGCGGGATTTGACGCCCCCTGGCTCGGCACTACGCAAGCCTCCCGGCTCCGCTCGGCGCTGCGCGAAATCGACGACGTCGACGAGTTACTCACCAGGATGCGCAACCGCGCACAGGTCCACACTTTCGACGCGCACCGCGCCGCGCTGCGTCGCTTGCGCTCACTCACCGCTGCAACGAACCTCCGGCTGCTCGGCATCAGCGATCCCGTCGACGACAGCGTGGATGGCTACCTAGCCGAAGCAGACCTCGACACCGTGATCCGCACCTTCGGCCTTCGGGCCAATGCAAATGGACCGGTCGTACTGCGCACGACCGGTTTTGACATCATCACTGCCCGCCGGCTCGTTGGCACCTCCACCGTCGCCGCACTGGATGCGGCCATCAGCAGCGATCCCCGCCTCCGCAGCATCGGGCGCCGAACACTAGAAGAGATCGTGGGCACCTACTGATGAGCGCCGAACGCCCGACCATCGAGGTCACCGCAGGGCCCGGCGGGTGGCCGATGCCCTGGCCCAGCGTGGCAGAACTCACCGAGGCGCTTCCCAGACAGAGTTGGACGCTCGTGGGCGGATTGATGACTCAACTCCACACGGTTCACCACGGCCTCGGCGTTGTACGCCCGACCAATGACGTCGACATTGTGTTGCACATCGAGACCCAGCAAGGCGTGCCGCGCAGGGTGGCCACGGCCCTCGAAAGCCTCGGATACCGGTTCCAGCCCGGCCTCGATGCGCGCAACACCACCGCACACCGGTTCGTGCGCGGCGCCTCCACTGTCGACCTGCTCGTCGGCGCTGAGGAGGACCAGGTCGATGTCCTGATCGCCGACCATCCGGCGCCGCGTGTGATCGAGAAGCTGCGCGGCCACCAAATGGTCCGCATCGAAGGCGGTACTCAAGCGCTACGTCGCACCGTGAATGCTCAGCTGCAGATTGTCCCCGGCACAGTCTCGACGATTTCGGTTCCGCGACCATTCGGGGCGCTGATCCTCAAAGCCGCGGCATACCTGGCCGACACCCGTGACCGCGATCGTCATCTCTTCGACGCCGCCGTCCTGCTGGCCTGCATCGATGACCCGTTTTCCGAGCGCGAAGAGTTCATCGGCTCGGATCGCGCCCGCATCGCTGTCCTGAGGCGCAGCCTTGGGGAAGATCACCCGGCATGGCGGGCACTACCCGAAGATCACCGCACCCAGGCGCAGCTCGCCCTCGAGCTATTCGCCAACGCCTAGACCGATTCGGCGTCCCTCGGCCCCGAAACAGCACAGCGACAGGTAATGAGCGCGCGGATGCCCGTTCGTCACACGCTGGCCATGGCGCGGGTGCTGGATCGACGCAACGGTGAGGGTTCCCCGATGGCTCAGCACCTCAGCTACTGATCTTCACCTTGGCATTGATCTGGGGAAGCTCGAAGAAGGTGCGACCCGGTGCCATCTTCAGCGGCGTACCGTCGTCGAGAGTGAACACGAACAGATCGGTGGTCTGGGCCTTGGTCCAGGTGCCCTTCACGACCTTGCCCTGGTTGAAGTAGTAGAAGGTGCCCTTGCCTTTGATGATGTCAACGACCGGATCCTTGGCGCCGCCGCCACGGAAGATCTTGTCCATCTTCCACTTAGCGCGCACCACCAGCACGTTGTCAGTATTGACCCTTTTGCCATCGATCAAGACGTGCTTGCCCCACGGTTCACTGCGCAGGTAGCGCTTGGTCTTGGGGTCATAGGTGTAGCTCATGTTGAAGCTCTTGCCGGGCCCCCACGGCACCACGATCTTGGTGGCCGGAGTGCCCGAGACCTCGGTGGAGACCTGATCGTCACCGGTGGCAAATGGCAGGTACAGCTCGGCGGGCGGCGCCTTCATGCGCTTGGCCTGCTTCAGCAGGGTCTTCGGATGGCACAGCACACCGTCCTCGGTGGCACGTCCGGGCATTATTGAATACGAGCCGGTGCCCCGAACCTTCATGTAGTACAAGTTCTCGATGTTCTTGCTGTTGGCCGCCACATAGTTCATTACCCAATCGGCCGCACCGGTATCGCCGAGTACCGGTTTCATGGGAGAAAGCAGCGGCACATCGACCGGACGGATCGAGCGCACCGGACCGGCCTGCTCCGGAATTCGGGAATGGAAGACCGCACACAGCCGGGTATAAGCGATCCCGTTGGGTTCGACGAACACGATGTCAGCATCGTTGAGCCCCACCTGGGGGTGCGAGTGGCGCACATCGGAGACCTTGAGCGCCACCGCGGCGTGATCGAGTTTGGCCGGATCGGTGATCAGCATCCCGGTCAGCGGCGCCCGGGGCCGGGTGTCTGCGGTGGGCGTAGGCGTCGGTGAGGGGGTCGTCGGTGCCGGCGTCGGATCCGGAGCCTGGGTAGAACACCCGGTCGCGGCGGCTCCAACGCTGCCGCCCACGACGAACAGTGCCGTGCGTCGACTGATCATTGCACCCCTTATTGGATGAACGCATCCGCTTGTCGGAGCGATCTCGCTAGCGCTCAGAATAGTCGCCGCGGCTACCCCAGAAGGTGCTTGCGGCGACGATTCGTCAGGTTCAGTTGAACCCCACGGCCAGAATCCCGCCGACGACCACCACCAGGACGAACGCGAGCATGATCGCAAACAGAGCCATGCCCTTATGCGGCTGTTTGGTCAGGCCGATACTGCCGGTGCTGAATTGATGCAGCGGCGCAGCGTAGAACACGTCCAACACTGCGCCGGCAGGCACATCGACTGCCATGCTGGCTTGCCCATAGCGACGCATCCACTGGGCGTACAACTCGACCTGGTGACGACCGGCAGTAACCGCAAAGGCGTTGGGGCCGTAGACGGAGTTCACCTCGTAGCCGTCCACCATCAGCTTCGGCACGATCAGGCTGGAGGTCATCACGCTGCCCTGAATATTGACGCGCAACAAGCCCTGACCGGGCTGCAGTTGCGGAGGGGCCGACATTGCGGGCGTCTGCTGGTAGGCATTCGAGGCATTCATCGCCGGAGGCGGTGGCGGAGGCTGATTCGCAGGCTGCTGCTGAAACGGATGCTGAGTCACGCCGGAAGCATATTGGGTCCTTCGACCCAAGACATTTCTGAGAAGCTGACAGAACAAAGCAGATATCAGTCTCGGAATCGCACAACCCGACATCGCTGCCCCCGGAACGCTTTAGGGTTCTGCCACGGAGGTGCGGAATGGATCAACTCGTGGCAGTCATGGGCACAGGCCCGGTGCCCACCGAGACCACCCTCCTCACCGCCGACGACCTGGGTCTGACGCGAGGGGATGGCTGCTTCGATGCAGCTCGAGTCGTGGTCGATGCCGCCGGCACCCGCGTGGACCACCTTCACCAGCATTTGGCCCGCTTCGCCCGCTCGGCCTCAGCCTTGGAGCTTCCGGCACCCGATCTGGACGCATGGGAAGACCTCATCACCGAGGCTCTGGCCGCCTGGAAGACTCCCGGTGAGGCGGTCCTGAAACTGATCTACACCCGCGGACGCGAGCATTGGGGAGGTGGCCCGACGCAGTTCCTGACCATCACCACCGCACCGGACGCCAGTGCCGCGCGAGCCGGAGTCACCGCCATCACGTTGAGCCGAGGCATGGCCTCAGACGCCTTCGCCGAGGCACCGTGGCTGCTCGGCGGGGTTAAAACACTGTCCTATGCGATCAACGTGGCCGCGAAACGCGAAGCCGCCCGCCGCGGTGTTGATGAGGCGATCTTCGTCTCCAGCGACGGCTATCTGCTGGAGGCCCCCACTGCCGGACTCGTGATCGCCGCTGACCATCGGCTATGGACGACCCCCACTGCCGGAACCGGCATCCTTCGATCAATCACCGTAGAGGTGCTGCTCGATCAGGCTCGGTCCGACGGCGTCGGCGTCCACGAGGCGTTGTTCAGCCCTGGAGATCTGGCCGGCGCCGACGGCTTGTGGATCGCCTCTGCGGTTCGCGGTGTGCTGCCGGTGACTTCCCTGGATGGCGCCCCGCTTCCCCACGACCCGCAACTCACTGCGCAACTGGTCGGCTACGCCGGCTTCTGAATCGATCCTGATCCACAGCAGTCCCTCAGCAGGCACCAGCTGTCACCACAGTGGCGGGCGGTTAAGTGAAGTCATCAACAAGCCAGCAGCATCAGGAGGCAGATGACCGAAGCCAGCGCAATTCCCTCATAGCCATTCGACCCCGTCGCCCTTGACTCGACGGGGTCGAGCGGCGTCCGGACACCAGAACTAAGGCAGGCTGGGGCTATGGAGATTCTGCTGCTGGGTACCGGCGCCTCTGATGGCATCCCGAACGTCTTCTGCACCTGTGCGACCTGTGCCGACTACCGCAGCCGGGGCGAGCTACGCACGCCGACCTCGATCCTCATCGACGGTCGGCTGTTGGTCGATCCGGGCCCAGAAGCACCTCGTCAGGTGTCGAGGTACGGTCGCGACCTCAGCGGCTGTGTCGCCATCATGGCCGGGCACGCCCATGACGACCACCTGGATCCCTCGCTGCTGATGCACCGCTCCTGGGTGAGCACCACTCCCCTGACTTTCGCTGGGCCCGCACCCGTGATCGAAATATCCCAGCGCTGGCTCGATCCTGAGCAAACCACGGTGAGGTTCAACACGGTCACCGCTGGGGATCTCTTTGACCTTGCCGGCTATCGCGTCGAAGCGCTGGCAGCCAATCACGAGGCCTATGGCGAGGCGCTGGTGTATCGGATCAGTGATGCGTTCGCCAGCATGTTGTATCTGACCGATACCGGGGTGCTGCCCGAGGCCACGCTGGCCGCTGTCGCTGGTCGCCGGGTCGACCTGGTGCTGCTGGAGGAAACCTTCGGTTTGGCCGAGGGCAAGGGTGATCAGCATCACAATCTGCGCACCTTCGCCGACACCATCGCCGAGTTGCGTCGACGCGCCGTCATCGATGACCGTACCCGCGTGGTTCCGATCCACCAGGGCCACGACAATCCGCCGCTGCAACAGTTGCAGCGGCACCTAGCCACCATCGGCGCCGAGGTACTCACCGACGGCACAGTGATCGTCATCCCGGCCACCAACTGAGGGCGACCAGTATCCCGGCCTTCGACAAGCTCAGCCAACGGGACGATCAAGCTTCGACAAGCTCAGGCTTCGACAAGCTCAGCCAACGGAACCCCCAACCGTGCCCTGAGCCTGTCGAAGGGGATGCCCACAAATGCAGACTTCGGCAAAGTCAGGCTTCGGCAAGGTCAGGCTTCGACAAGCTCAGCCAACGGAAGAGCCGTTCCCTGAGCTTGTCGAA
>DMIX01000315.1 GCA_003451975.1 Propionibacteriaceae bacterium | reverse complement strand
AGGGTGTCACCTTCACCTCACACCTCAACGGCGATCGGCATCGCTTCACCCCTGAGGTCTCGATGCAGATTCAGCACCAACTTGGCGCCGACATCATGTTCGCCTTCGACGAATGCACCACCTTGATGAACACCCGTGGCTACCAGGAGGACTCGGTGCAGCGCACCCACGCCTGGGCCGGACGATGCCTGGCCGAGCATGCCCGGTTGACCGCCGAACGGGTCGGCAAGCCGTACCAGGCGCTGTTCGGAGTCGTGCAGGGCGCTCAGTACGAAGATCTGCGTCGCCAAGCCGCCCGCGAGTTGGCCGAGTTGGTCGTTGGCGGCTACGGCTTCGACGGATTCGGTATCGGAGGCGCGCTGGAGAAGGAGAATCTGGGCACCATCGTCGGCTGGGTCGCCTCCGAACTCCCCGACGACAAACCTCGACACCTGCTGGGCATTTCCGAGCCGGACGACTTCTTCGCCGCCATCGAGGCAGGTGCCGACACCTTCGACTGTGTGATGCCCTCCCGAGTGGCCCGCAACGCGGCCATCTACACCGCCGATGGTCGCTATAACGTCAACACCTCCGCCCATCGGCGCAGCTTCATGCCGCTGGAGGAGGGCTGCGACTGCTACACCTGCGCCAACTACAGCCGGGCCTATCTGCACCATCTGTTCAAGGCCAAGGAGATGCTCGCCTCGACTCTGGCGACGATTCACAACGAGCGGTTCACGGTTCGGTTGGTCGACACCATTCGAGCCAGCATCCACCAGGGGCGTTTCGAGGAGTTCCGCGCCGAGTATCTGGGGCGCTTCTACGCCAAGGATCGGCTCGGTCAGGACTAGCCCACGCGCTCAGGACGCTGCGCCTTCGACCTCGCGCGGGTTGGACGTAGGCAGGCCTTCTCGACGCTTCACCCAGCCGATCACCCGATAGGTGATCGGCAGCATCACGACTTCGACACTGACCTTGTACACCCAGCCGACCGCGATGTAGTTGATCAATGCCGGCCAGGGGATCGAATCACCGCCCAGCACATTGCCCAGCGGGCCGAAGGCGATCAGGCAGAACACCATGGTGTCTGCAAACTCACCAACCAGGGTGGAGCCGATCAACCGCACCCACAGCCGTTTCTCACCCCAGCGCTGCTTGATCCGCACCAACACCAAAGCGTTGAGTAACTGGCCGGCCAGATAACCCAACAAGCTGGCCACCACGATGCGCGGCACGAATCCCAAAACGGCGTGCCAGGCGTCCTGGTTGGGCCAGTCGGCGGCAGGCGGGGCGGCGTCCACGATCAAGAAGGTCAGCGACATGATCGCGGCCAGCACGAAGCCGGTGATGATGGCGCGGTTGGCCCTCTTCAGGCCGTAGACCTCGGCAAGGATGTCGCCGAGGATGTAGGTCAATGGAAACAGGATCGCGCCGCCGTCGGTGATGATCGGCAGCAGTTGTACGCCGCCGACGCTCGCCTGCGGACCGAAAGCGATCAGCTTGGTTGCACCGATGTTGGAGATCAGCAGCAGGGCGACGAAGGTCGCCAGCACCAGGTCATAGCTGGAGCGCGACGGCGGCTTTTCGAGCGTTGCTGAGGCTTCGGACACAAGAGCGAATCTTAGACCGCTGCTGCGTGGATAGCCCGCGAGGTCCGGATTCCTTCGGGAGCTTTTCGACGCGGATCAGACGCGCTGAACGAACCCGCCTCCGGTGTGCCCACGAAGGCGAAACCCGTGGCAGGCTAGGTATATGAGCGAGTACGAGATGGAAGGCGTGCCGGAGGAATCCGAGCAGCTTGATCAGATGCAGCCCGACCAGACTCTGGTCGATCGGGGCGTGGACGATGTGCTCGACGAAGGTTATGTCGCCCCGGACCACTGGTCGCCGGCCCAAGGCTTTGGTAACACCGCCGCGGAGATGCACGCGGGTGAATCCTTGGATATGCGAATCGCTCAGGAGGAACGTCCGCCGGTCGTCATCGAAGGGCCCTGGAACCCTGACCCCGGCGAGCAACGTGAAGTCGGCAAATTGCGTGCTGGCCGCCTGGTGGACGCCAACTATGGCGAGCCGGGCAAAGATACCGAGGCCGAGAGCATCGCCCATGAGGTCGGGATCGATGGAGGCGCGGCCGCCGCCGAGGAGGCTGCGGTTCACATCATTGACGTCAACGACGAATTCGACGATGACTGAAGAACGGACCCTCGACGACATTCTGTATCCGCCTCTGCAGCCGTACCGTCACGGTCGCCTCGACGTCGGCGACGGTCAGCAGCTCTACTGGGAGGAGTGCGGCAACCCCGACGGCAAGCCGGCGGTGTTCATCCACGGCGGCCCCGGTGGTGGGCTCGTCCCCGACTACCGACGCTATTTCGATCCCGAGCGCTACCGCCTGGTGTTGTTCGACCAGCGCGGCTGCGGTAACAGCCTTCCCCACGCCAGTGAGCCGACCGCAGATCTGAGCGCCAACACCACTTGGCATTTGGTCGCAGATCTGGAGAGGATCCGCGTCGATCGCGGCGTCGACCGCTGGATGGTCTTCGGCGGATCGTGGGGGAGCACCCTCGCCTTGGCCTATGCCGAAACTCATCCCGATCGGGTCACCGAATTGGTGCTGCGAGGGATCTTCACGCTGCGTCGCAGCGAACTCGATTGGTACTACAACGGGGGAGCGGCCAACATCGTGCCCGAGTGGTGGCGCACCTTCGAGGCCCCCTTGCAGGGATTCACCGGCGACCGTATCGCTCGGTACCACGAGCTGCTGTTCGACCCCGATCCAGCAGTACACCGCCCAGCCGGGCTGGCCTGGACCACCTGGGAGGCGGCTACCTCAGACCTGGAGTTCTCCGCTGAGCATGTCGAGGCATTCTCCGACCCCGAGTTCGCGGTTGCCTTCGCCCGCATCGAGAACCACTACTTCGTCAATGCGGGCTGGCTCGCTGAGGGTCAGTTGCTCGCCGGTGCCCACCGGCTGGCGCACATTCCGGGCGTGATCGTGCAGGGTCGTTACGACCTGCCCTGCCCGGTGACGACGGCGGACGCCTTGCATCAGGCCTGGCCACAGGCCGACTACCGAGTTGTGCTCGCCGGGCATTCGATCTCAGAGCCGGCGATAGCGGCCGAACTGGTGGCCGCGACCGATCGTTACGCTGACCGCTGAGGGCCGCTCAGCCCTTGATGGTGCCGTATTCGACGCCTTTGACACATTGAGTTGCGCCGGGCGCCACCTTTGCGGTGATGGTGAAGGTGGCTGTCTTTCCCGGCTTGAGATCCTGAATCACGCTGAAGCCACGTCCCATGACATCGCCGGTGGCGTTGGTCCAACTGACCGTGACGAGGAAATCGGCTGTGTCGGCGAGGCTGGAGGTCAGCGTGCCGTCGATGCTTTGCTTGCCTGCCTCGGTCTGGCAATCGCCCATGACCAGATCCTTGATATCGCCCTGGGAATTCTTCACCGAGGGTGGCGTCGGGAGATACGTCGGCGAGACTCGGCTGGGATCGACCTGCGGCGCTTGGCTGGCGGCAGGGTTGGATCCCGACGTGCAGCCGGTGAGGGTGATACCCAGCGCGAGGGCAGTGAGCGCAGTGGCGATACGGATGTTCATGATCTCCTTAGTCATGGTCAGTGTTACCGAGAGTGGTGATGTGATCAGTCGTTGCGGCGGCGACGACGTGCTGCGAAGACCAACACCATGCCGGCCAGGAGTATCGCGCCGCCCAGCATCAGGCTACGACTCACCTCGGCACCGGTGTAGGCCAAGTGGGTGCTCTTGGCGACTGCGAGGCGTACTGTGCTTCGCGCTGAGACCGTCGAGCATCCCGCAGCAGGGCAGAAGCCCGTCGAGGCGATGGCTGTGTTGACCAGCTTGCCCTTGGCTGCGTCCTGGGCCGTCACCGTATACGGCGATCCGGTGCACACCGTCGACTGGCCCGGCTGCAGAGTCTGGATCGGGCAGGACACTGACTTCAGCATCGGGTCCGACACGGTGATGTCGTTCAACACGACATTGCCGGTGTTGGTCACCAGGAAGGTGAAGACCACCGTCGAGCTCACCTTCAGCGTGCCCTTGGCATTGGAGCTCTTGGTCAACGACAGCGCGGGGTGTTGATCGATCGGTGTTGTCACTGAGTCGCTGGCGGAGACCGGGTGCAACGGTAGGTCGGGGTCTGCGTTCGGTCCGAGCGCTGTTGCCTTGGCGGAGTTGATCACCGCGCCGGCATCGACATCGGCTTGGCTCAGCGGGTAGCTCCCCGTGCAGGAAAGCGTCTCACCGGGGGCCAGTGAACCGGCCGGGCACGACACATCGCTGATCTTGGGATCCTGAATCGCCACCGAGGTCATCGTGACGTTTCCGGTGTTGGTGACGGTGAAGGTGTAGGGCAGCAGGTCACCGGTATCGACACCGTTGTTGTCGACGTCGATGACCGCGCCGGCCTGCTTGACCAGGTCGAGGCCCGGGCCCGGAGCGATCGACACATCAGTGCCGTCGGCAGCCGTGACGGTGCCGCTATGAGGCGTATCGGCGGAAGCCTCGGCGTCGTTGTGCACACTCCCAGCGTCGACATCGGCCTGAGTCAAGGTGTAGCTGCCGGTGCATACGGTGGCGGAGGTTGGGGCCAGTTGAGTTTGCGGGCAACTGATCGAGCTGATCAGCGGATCGCTGATCACCAGGTCTGTCAGCGTGACGTTGCCCGTGTTGGACACGGTGAAGGAGTAGTCCACGGTGTCTCCGGCGCGCTCACCGCTTGCCGAACCGGTCTTCACCAGATCGATACCCGGGGTGGCCACAATGTTGGTGTTCACCGTGTTCGAGATACCCGAGACCGGGTCCCCGGCCGGTGAGGTGCCGTCCGCGGTGGCGGTGTTGGTCACCGATCCGTTGTCGATATCGGCTTGGGTGAGGGTGTAGGTCCCGGTACAGCTTGTCGCGACTCCCGGTGCCACCGTGGTCTCAGCACAGGTGATGTCGTCGATCTGGGGATCATCGACGCCGATTCCCGTGACGGTCACATTGCCGGTGTTGGTGACGGTGAAGGTGTAGACGATGGTGTCACCGGCGTTGTTGCCGCTGGGTGCGCCAGCGCTCTTGTCGACACTCACTCCCGGGTTCGCCGGAATGTCAGTCGAGACCTGATTGGAGTCCTCAGCGATGTCCGTACCCTGCGGCGAGGTGCCGTGAGCCGTCGCGGTGTTGAGTACCGCCCCGGAGTCCACCTCGGCCTGACTCAGCACATGGGTGCCGGTGCAGGTCGTCTCAGCAGTGGGATACAGAGTGTCGGCCAGGCAGCTCACCGTCGTGATCAACGGATCGGTGACGCCGATGCCGGTCAGGGTGACGTTGCCGGTGTTGGTGACGGTGAACGTGTAATCGATCGTCGCCCCGGCGATGTTGTCGCTGGGCCGCGATGCGGACTTCACGATGTTCAGCCCCGGTTCGGTGTCG
>DMIX01000114.1 GCA_003451975.1 Propionibacteriaceae bacterium | reverse complement strand
TCACCGACCCGTCTGACCCTCTGAAGGACGCCTTTGCCGCCGTCCGGGTAGCGGCCCGTGCGGCAGTCAGTGGACTGACCGGCGGCGATGATGACGACGTAGCACGCCGCCAGGCTCAGGGTGCGGCCCAAGAGATCTTCGACGTCGCCGAGCGGCTGGCCAAGCTCGACGAGCGCGATGTCATCTGGGTATCAGAGTCCGAACGCTTCGGACGGCAGGCTGTCTGCGCCCCACTGTCGGTGGCCGGGCTGCTGCGTACCGAGATCTTCGACCTGCATCCCAGCGTCTTGACATCAGCGACGCTGAAGGTGGGTGGCGAGTTCGGGTCGGTGGGCGTCGCTCTCGGTCTGGGAGGCCCGTCAGCGGCGGCCTATCGCGCCCTTGATGTGGGCTCACCATTCGACTATCGCAGTCAAGGAATCCTGTACGTCGCACGTCACGTGCCGCCGCCCAGTCGAGATGGCATCAGTCCCGAGGTGCTGGCTGAGGTCGCCGAGCTGTTGTGGGCGGCCGATGGCCACACGCTGGGCCTGTTCGCCTCGCAGCGGGCTGCCGAGGCCGCCGCGCGCCATTGCCGCGAGCAGGTGCCCGACCGTCAGGTGCTGTGCCAAGGAGACGGCCATTTGGCGCGCTTGACCGCTGAGTTCGTCGAGGACCCACAGGCGTCCCTCTTCGGCTCGCTGTCGTTGTGGCAGGGCATCGACGTGCCCGGTGACACCTGTCGACTGGTGATCATCGACAAGATCCCCTTTCCGCGCCCCGATGATCCGCTGATGCAGGCCCGTCAGCAAGCGGTGGCCGAATCCGGCGGCAACGGATTCATGGCGGTAGCGGCGACGCATGCCGGATTGCTGCTCGCTCAAGGCGTGGGTCGGCTGATCCGAAGCCTTGACGATCGCGGCGTGGTGGCCGTCTTGGACCCGCGGCTGGTGACGGCCCGCTACGGCAGTTTTCTCACCGCCTCGCTGCCGGAGTTCTGGATGACCACCGATCGTGAGGTCTCCATCGGTGCACTACGCCGACTTGCCGGAACGGGCACCTGAGCAGGCGGCCGCCATGAATTGGGCCAGTCTCGGCAAATCCCACCGGCAGCGATGCGAGGATGGGGGAGACGAACCCCCACCCAGAGAGGTGTCATCATGCTCAAGCTCATTGAAGGACTACCCGATAACGTGCTCGGCATCGAGGCAGTCGGCGACATTACCGCAGCGGACTACCACGGCATCCTCGAACCGGCGGTCGATGCCATGATCGAACGCCACGGCAAGGTGCGGATGCTCTACGTGCTCGGCGTCGACTTCGAGAAGTTCACGATCGGCGCTATGTGGGAGGACTCCAAAGTGGGTCTGGGACGCATCCGCGATTGGGAGCGGTGCGCTGTGGTGAGCGACTCTACGCTCATCGTGGACAGTGTTAAGGCTATTGGCTGGATGTTCCCTGCAGAACTCAAGGTGTTCAGCGACGCCGAGATCGACGACGCCAAGAGGTGGATCGCATCCTAGTTCTGCTCACCCAACTGGTGGGCGGCCGCGGCGTACTCAGCGCTTCCCGGGAGCGCTGCGGGCGCGTAGATCAGGCGTAGCACCCCGGTCGGGAATGCCTCGGAATGCCGCAGCTCCAGCGGCTGCAACCCGGCGTCAGCGGCGAAGATGCGGCGCCCGGTGCCTGCGAGAACTGGGTGGACCAACAGCCGCAGTTCATCGAGTTCGCCGACCGAAATCAACTCCCGCACGATCGAGATCGAGCCAGGGATCAGCACGAAGCCGAGATCGGCGTCGGCTCGCACCTGCGCGACGGTCGACAACAGATCACCAATCGGTTCGGCGTTGCGCCAACCCAAGGCCTGGTCGCCCCGGGTGGCGACCAATTTACGAAGCTCGCCGAGCTGGGCGGCGAACTCGGCATCCTCGCCGCCTGCTGCTTCCCGATCAGGCCACGCCCCGGCAAAACTGTCGTAGGTCACCCGCCCCAGTAGCAGGGCATCGGCTTCGGCGTAGTCTTCGGTGACCGCTGCGGCCATATGCTCATCGAAATAGGGAAAGTGCCAGGCCGGGTCGACTTCGGCGACACCGTCCAGCGAACAAAACAAAGTCGAGACGAAACGGGTCATGACACCTCATATGTCGAGCAGCTCCCGCAGGCGATCATGATGATCCCCGCTGATCTCCACTATCTTTGTCCTGCTGGTGGCACCCGACACCAGTGTCAATTCTCGTAGCGGTAACGCGAATGCCTTGGCGACGGCTTTGAGGGCAGCTGCCGTGGCGCGACCGTCCACGGCGGGAGCCGCTACCGCTACTACCAAGGTGTCGACGTCATAGCGACCGCCCACCTTGGTTCGTCCAGCACCGGGTTTGACCCGGATCGAGATGCGAATGGCTACACCCGGCGGAGCACTGCGACTACTTTGCCGAGGATGGACGCCTGGTTGCCGTCAATCGGCTCATAGGCCGGGTTGTGGGGGAGTAGCCACACCTGCCCAGGAGTGCGCTTGAAGGTCTTCACAGTCGCCTCCTCGCCGATCAGTGCGGCGACGATGTCGCCGTTGACGGCGTCGGGCTGTTGCCGGATCACGACGTAGTCGCCGTCGCAGATGGCGGCTTCGATCATCGAATCGCCTGTGACCTCCAGCAGAAAGAGCGTTCCTTCGCCAACCAATTGCTTGGGCAAGCTGAACACATCTTCGACAGCTTGTTCGGCCAGGATCGGTCCCCCGGCTGCGATGCGTCCCAGGATGGGCACCTCGACCGCAGAAGCTATCGGCGCTGGCAGATCAGGCTCGACGACGTGCTGCTCGATCGGTGTGGGCACCATCGAGGCGGGCAGCCGCACCTCCAGTGCGCGCGGGCGGTGCGGGTCACGGAACAGGAATCCCTTGTTCTGGAGCACTTTCAACTGGTGGGCGGCCGACGAGGACGATGCCAGTCCCACGAGGTCGGCGATCTCCCGGATGCTGGGTGGGTAGTTGCGCTCGGCGAGCGCGTCCCGGATGACTTCGAGGATCCGGCGCTGGCGGGGGGTGAGTCCCTCAGCATCTGCAGGGCCGTCGGGGAGCTCGCTCACCGTGGTGCCGAGCTGAGCAGCCACCTCTTCTTTGCGAGGACGTCCGGGGCGGCGTGCTGCCGGGGTTTCTGACTTCGATCCCATGTGATGAACGTAGCGTCGGTAGCAGTGAGAATCAAACATGTGTTCGATGTGGGCGTGTCGGAGGTGACGGCTTCGTGGGCAGTGTCAGTGGCGCCTGGCAGGCTCAGTTTCAGCAAGACACGCGGGCGAACGGTTGTTCGAATACGGCCCCGGTGCGGCTAGAGTATCGAACAGGTGTTCGAGAGAGGTGGCGACGATGAGCGCTTTGCTGATTGATGATCTGATGGTTGATGAGATCGAGGGTGACGAGCCTTCGGTGCTGCTGCGCTCAGGTGGCCTTGACGGCAGTTCGATGGCGAGCGTCACTACTCTCCCGGTGGTCCGGCCGGCTCAGACCGCTTCGGGTTGGCACTTGACCGACCGTGGGATAGCGGTGGTGCTGAGTCTCTTTGTGGGGCTCTTCCTCACTGGTGTGGTGGTTGCGGTGACGAGCTTCTTGGCGGTTAGTGATGCGCCGCTGGCCGTCGATGGCGCCGATGTGGCCACCGTTTCGGTGCTGCGCTGACGCATCGGAGCTAGTCAGCCTCGCCTGTGGTGGCAATTCTGAGGTTTGGCGCGACACGCGTTCGCTGATGTCTTGCGTTGGGTGCGTGGTCTGCGTAATCTACTAGATGTAGTAGTTACACGATTGTGTTTTGTCCACAGCTTGTGGTCACCGACACACATCTTTTCCACAGGTTCGTCCACCGTTGCACGTTGAGGAAGGCGTCAGCCATGCATTGCCCGTTCTGTCGCAATACCGACACCAGGGTTCTGGACAGCCGGGTTGCTGAGGATGGCAAGAGCATTCGGCGCCGGCGCCAATGCCCGTCGTGCGAACGTCGATTCACCACCTTGGAGCAGATGCAGTTGGTGGTGTTGAAGCGTTCCGGAGTCGTAGAGCCCTTCTCCCGGGAGAAGGTCATCAATGGTGTCAGGAAGGCTTGCAAGGGCCGCCCGGTCTCTGAAGCTGATCTGGCGCGGCTCGGCCAGCAGGTCGAGGAGAGCCTCCGTGCCTGTGGGCAGGCCGAGATTCCGGCCGATGAGGTCGGTCTGGCGATCCTGGGCCCGCTTCGTGACCTTGACTCGGTCGCGTATCTCCGCTTTGCGAGCGTGTACAAGAACTTCAACTCTGTGGACGATTTCACGTCCGAGATCGATTCGTTGCGTCAGCCTGTGCTGGCCACCAACTAACCCCCCACCACCGCCGAGTACCGAAAGGCAGTTCCAACCATGACCGACACTGTGAAGGCGACCACGCGGGGCAACCGCAAGTCCCCGGGCCTGAAGATCGATCGAGTCTTCACTACCGCGGGAGTGCACCCCTACGACGAGGTGACGTGGGATCTTCGTGATGTGGTGCAGACCAACTGGAAGAGTGGCGAGACCGTCTTCGAGCAACGCGGCGTAGAGTTTCCGGACTTCTGGAGCGTGAACGCCTCAACGATCGTCACCACCAAGTATTTTCGCGGTGCCTTGGGCACGCCAGAACGCGAAGCCAGCCTGAAGACACTGATCAATCGAGTGGTCAGCAAGTACCGCATCGCAGGCGAGGAGAACGGCTACTTCGCCAACGCGGCGGACGCCGAGATCTTCGAACACGAGTTGACCTGGATGCTGCTGCATCAGTACTTCAGCTTCAACTCTCCGGTGTGGTTCAACGTCGGCACCCTCAGCCCGCAACAGGTCAGTGCCTGTTTCATTCTGAGTGTCGACGACTCGATGGACTCGATCCTGAACTGGTACAAGGAAGAGGGGTTCATCTTCAAGGGCGGCTCCGGTGCTGGTCTGAACCTGTCTCGCATCCGCTCCTCGAAGGAACTACTGAGCTCGGGAGGTACCGCGTCGGGCCCGGTGTCCTTCATGCGCGGCGCGGACGCCTCGGCGGGCACCATCAAGTCCGGCGGTGCTACCCGTCGGGCCGCCAAGATGGTGGTGTTGGACGTCGATCATCCCGACATCTACGAGTTCGTCGAGACCAAAGCTCGCGAAGAGGACAAGATCCGCGCGCTGCGTGATGCCGGCTTCGACATGGACCTGGGCGGCAAGGACATCGTCAGCGTCCAATATCAGAACGCCAACAACTCCGTGCGGGTCAGCGATGAGTTCATGCGGGCGGTCGAAGACGGCACCGAGTTCGGGCTGCGGGCCCGGTCCACCGGTGAGGTCATCGAGACTGTTGATGCCCGCGATCTGTTCAGCAAGATCAGCGAAGCGGCCTGGGAATGTGCTGATCCGGGCATCCAGTACGACGACACCATCAACGCCTGGCACACCAACCCGGAATCCGGCCGGATCAACGCCTCCAATCCCTGCAGCGAGTACATGAGTCTGGACAACTCCTCCTGCAACCTGGCCAGCCTCAACCTGATGAAGTTCCTCACCGAGGACAACACCTTCGACGCTGACACCTTCGTCAAGGCCATCGAATTGGTCATCACCGCGATGGACATCTCGATCTGTTTCGCGGACTTCCCGACCGAGGCCATCGGCGAGACCACGGTGAACTATCGTCAGTTGGGCATCGGCTACGCCAACCTCGGCGCGCTACTGATGGCCGTGGGCCGTGGCTACGATTCCGACGGCGGACGCGCGTTGGCGGCGGCGATCACCTCGTTGATGACCGGTGCCTCCTATCGTCGTTCCGCAGAGTTGGCCGCCATCGTGGGCTCCTACAGCGGTTACCAGCGCAATGCGGCAGCCCATCAGCGGGTCATGCGCAAGCATCAGGCCGCCAGCGATGATGTGCGGGCCTTCGACGATCTCGATAAGCCGGTGCTGGCCAAGGCCATCGCCGAATGGGACCAGGTGGTCAAACTCGGTGCCAAGAACGGGTTCCGCAATGCGCAGGCGTCGGTGCTGGCGCCGACCGGCACCATCGGCTTCATGATGGATTGCGACACCACCGGCATCGAACCGGACTTCTCCTTGGTGAAGTTCAAGAAGCTGGTGGGCGGCGGTTCGATGCAGATCGTCAACCAGACGATCCCGCGGGCGCTGAAGAAGTTGGGCTATGCCGAGGAGACCATCGAAGCGATCGTGGAGTACATCGCCGAGAACGGCCATGTCATCGACGCTCCGGGTCTGAAGACCGAGCACTACGAAGTCTTCGACACCGCGATGGGCGCCCGAGCGATCCGTCCGATGGGCCACGTGCGCATGATGGCTGCGGTTCAGCCCTTCCTGTCCGGGGCCATCTCCAAGACGGTGAATCTGCCCGAGGATGCCGCTGTGGACGATATTGCCGACGTCTATTTGCAGGGCTGGAAGCTCGGCCTGAAGGCGCTGGCGGTCTACCGCGACAACTGCAAGGTCGGCCAGCCGCTCAGCGACGGTAAGAAGCCCGAGGAGAAGAAGGCCGAGGTCGCCGAGGTCAAGGTCGAATACCGGCCTCGCCGCAATCGCCTGCCGAAGTCTCGCGTCAGCCGTACTACCTCGTTCTCGGTGGCCGGTGCTGAGGGATACATGACCTCCGGCCAGTATGAGGACGGCAAGCTGGGCGAGGTGTTCCTCAAGCTCGGCAAGCAGGGGTCGACGCTGGCCGGTGTGATGGATGCCTTCTCGATCGCGGTTTCCATCGGACTGCAGTACGGCGTGCCGCTGGAGCAGTTCGCTCAGAAGTTCACCAACCTGAAGTTCGAACCGGCCGGTATGACCGATGATCCCGATGTGCGAATGGCGCAGTCGATCATGGACTACATCTTCCGCCGGCTGGCGCTGGACTACCTGTCCTTCGATGAGCGCGCCGAGTTGGGTATCTACACCGCGGCCGAACGGGCTCGCTATGTCGAGACCGGCAAGTACCTGTCCGAAGAGGACGAGGCCGGCATGATCGAGTCGGAGTCTTTGAAGAATGACGCCGGCGATGACCTGCGGGTACACGAGGACGGCCCCAACCAGCCCGCTCTGGTCCCGATGGAGGCTCACTCCACCGCCGAGGTGTTGGAGAAGATCTCCGGGATGAGCGTGGACGCACCGCTGTGCCTCACCTGTGGCACCAAGATGCGGCGGTCGGGTTCTTGCTACATCTGCGAGGGTTGCGGCGCCACCAGCGGCTGTAGCTGATCGTCGCTGCCTGGCGTGAAGCCTGATCCGGGATTGGTCACCAGACCGGTCCCGGATCAGTCGTCTTCGGCGTCGTCCTGGGGCCGGGCTTGGGTGGTGATGCGCATTTTGATGACTGCCGGCGGCTCGGTGGGCTCCTGCTTGGCTGGGTGCGGTTTGACCGCCGGTGCGCCGGGTGTGCGCGGACGAACCGGTTCTCCCATCGCGGCGCTCAGGGCTTGAGCGATGGCGTTGCCGGTCTCGGGGTTGTACTTGCGAATCTCGGCCATGACGTGATCTTAGGCCGACGTCTCCACCGTGGGGGCAGGAGGCGTCTCGACCCGGCGGCGGAACTGCCACACCACGTAGCCGGCGATGGCGACGGCGATGAGCACCCCGCTGATCACGGCCAGCGTGGGGGAGTAGGCATACAGTCGACCGAACAACTCCAGCCCGACGAAGCCCACGGTGGCGTAGATGAACGCCCAGATCACCCCGCCGATGGACACCGCCGGCAGATAGTGCCGCAGCTTCATTCCGGTCGCTCCGGCAGCCAGGTTGGCCAGTGTCTGGAAGCCGACGGTGAGGAAGGACAGTGTCACCACGGGGGCGCCGTAGCGGTCAATGCGTTCACTGGCGCGGAGGTATCCCGGCGAGTCGAGGAGAGCCGAGAGCCGGAACCGACGCAGGCCGACGACGCTCAGCCGCCCGATCCAGAAGGTGGCGTTGGCTCGCAGCATCACGATGACGAACAGCGCCGCGACGACAACAGGGAAGGGTGCGTCCCACTGTGTCGGATCCATCGAAACCTCCCAGTCGGGGCGCAGTACGGGCGAAGTCTAACCCGAGGTGCGGGTCGTTGCACGCCACAGCAATCCCGCTCCGACCAGGTAGGTCATGACCGCAGTGGCGCCTGCCGGGTCGATGGGTGCCAGCACCGCACCGAATTGCCAGACGGCCCAAATGCCGACGACGAAGGCAGCGAAGCCGATCAAGGTCAGGGGGGTGCTCGGTGATCCCGGCCCCGGTGTGGGAATCAGCCGCACCTCGACGCGGGCGATCAGCGGGACGATTCCGGTGACCGCTGCCAGCACGAGAATCACCAGCAGCAGCGGGTTGAGCAAGACTGCCGAGCCGGCAGGCCACAGCAGGGTGAGCCCGGCGAGAATGCCGCCGACCATCACGATCACCGGGATGTGCCACAGATACACCGAGAGCAGCAGCGCATTGGCCAGACGCACGCCGCGGGCGGTGCGTTCGCGCAGTCGGTCTGCGGTTCCGGCCTTCTCCAGCAGCGCCAGAACGACGGTCTGGCACCACCCCAGCACCACGATCACCAACGTCGGCGGCAACAGATTGGCGACTGGAATGTCGGCCCAGGCCACCGCTGCGGCGGGATAGCCGAATCCGATCACCAGGACAGCGATGAGCGCAGCACCTGCCGTGAGGAGTCCCAGCAGTGGGGAGACGCGCCAGCCGCGGAACCAGCCTCGGTGGTAGGCGATGCCCCACTGATGGGCCAGTGGCCAGGCGAACAGCAGGTTCACCCATTGCAGTTCCAGGTTGCCGGTCAGACGCACGGCGACGTCCACTGCGATCACGCCGGCGAGCAGCGGCAGCATGATCCATCCGCCCCAGTGGTCGTGAACCCATACCGCCAACGGCGCAGCAGCCAGCAGCAGTAGGTACGTCACCAAGAACCACAGCAGCTGAGCGAACTGCCGACTCAGGGCGGCAGCTTGCTCAGGCCATCCCAGCCAGGCGGCCAGCGAGCCGATGGTGGTGAACACGAGGACGAAGAGGGTGAGTGGCCCGAGCAGTTTGGTGCCGCGCAGGGTGAGAAAGCCCGCATAGGCATCACTGGTGGCGCGCCAGGTGTCGACTACCACGGCATTGGAATAGCCGGCCGCCACGAAGAAGACCGGGATGATGGTGCAGATCCAACTGATGGCCCACCACACCGGGCCCGGGGCCCAAGGGACGATCTGGATCTGGCCATCCACGAAGAGGATCTGCCACAGCAGGGTGTGAAAGATGACCACGATCAGCATGGAGCCCACCCGAGCAAGGTCGATCAGGTGATTCCGCTGTGGCACCCGCACATCGTACGACCCTGATCCGGCCGCTGCGACACACCATCACAAGCTGGGTAGCCGAGGCGTGAGAGCGGACCGTCGTGCGTACCGATCCGCGCTCTACGCTGGGCCGATGCAAGCGGCGCTGAGTGGATACCTCGCGATCGCTGTCATTGTCGCTGCTGGCTGGTTGGCCGCGCATTTTCGCGTGTTGGACGACAACGCCCGGCGGGTCCTGTCGCGAACCGCTTTCATGGTCGCGGCGCCGGTGCTGTTGTTCACGCTGGTGGCGCGCGCCGACTTGAAGCACCTGTTCAGTGCCACGGTCATCGTCTCGGCCTTAGCCATTGTGAGCGTGCTGGCACTGTATCTGGTGGTCGGACGGCTGTGGCTGGGCTCGCGGCCGGCTCAGCCGCAGGTCATCGGGGCTTTGTGCTCCGGATACACCAATGCCGGGAATCTGGGCCTGCCGATCGCGGCCTACGTGCTGGGGGACATGACCTGGATGGCGCCGATCCTGCTGATTCAGGTGGTCATCCTGCAACCCACGGCACTGGCGCTGCTGGACGCCACCAGTACTGATGCTGCGACCAATGGACGCCGCTGGTGGTATTACCTGAGTCTGCCGATCCGCAATCCGTTGACGGTGGGCACGGTCGCGGGGCTGGTCGTGAATGCGCTGCAGCTTCCGATTCCCGAGCCGGTATGGAGTCCTGCGGTCATGTTGGGGGCGGTGGCGGTTCCGGCGATGCTGTTGGCGTTCGGCATCTCGTTGCGCCTGGATCCGCTGCCGGGACGGGGTGCTCATGCGCCGGAGTTGTTGTTGGTCTCGGTGTTGAAGGTGCTCGTCCAGCCCGCCGTGGCCTGCGGCCTGGCCCGGTGGTTCGGGC
>DMIX01000091.1 GCA_003451975.1 Propionibacteriaceae bacterium | reverse complement strand
GTGCGGAACTGACGACCCAGATAGGCCGAGGCTCCCTCTTGAACAGCCTGTGCGATGTCACGCATTGCCATGGTGCCTTCGTCGGCGGCGAGCACTTTGCGGGCCAAGATGCCCGCGATCCCGAGTGCTACCAGCGCGACCACGGCAATCACAACCATGATCGTCCAGCTCGTCGCACCGAGCGTCTCCAAGGGTAGGAGACCCGTGGCGGCTAGGTTCATGTTCCTCCTTGCATTGGCGGCGCTCGTGGCGCCCACCGTCATTCTTTGACGATGAAAAAGGATTCTAAGGGATTAATGCAGTGTTACAGAAATGGGATAGTTTGTTTGCACAGCAGAACGATAAAATGTCTTAGCATTTAGGGTCTGGTGCGATGGCTTCCGCCTCAGGGCCCCTGCTCAGAGCCAGGAGAGCCTGCGCCTCACCCGCAGTGCGACCGCTCCATCAGCGACAATCCTCGACTCGGCGTCAGTGCCGAGAACTGGTTCATGCGTAAACAATCGCCGCGGTTTTTTTGCGTATGGCGGTTGGTNNAGACCCCGCCGTGCCGTCGGTCGACCGCACCGCTGATCGTCGTTTCCGCTCCCATCAAAGCAGTGATCCGGCTAGGGTCGAGGGCGTGGATGCACCATGGGTCAAGCACTATCAGCCGGGTGTACCGGCGCAGATCGAACTTCCGACGCAATCGTTGGTGAACCTGTACGAGCACTCGGTGGCCGAAGCCGGTGACGCCGTCGCCTGCGAGTTCTTCGGACGGACCACCACCTACACCGAACTGGGCGACCAGATCAGCCGGGCCGCTGAGGGTCTGCGCCGAGTCGGCGTCCGCGCTGGGGATCGGGTGGCGTTGGTGCTGCCGAACTGTCCCCAACATGTCGTGGCCTTCTATGCGGTGCTCCGGCTGGGCGCGATCGTGGTGGAGCACAATCCGCTCTACACCGAACGAGAGCTGCGTCATATCTTCGAGGACCACTCCGCACGCGTCGCGATCTGTTGGGATGTCGCAGTGGCCAAGCTCCAAGAGATGCCCAGCGACATCCGGGTACCCACCATCATCTCGGTCAACCTGCTGAAGGCCTTCCCGACCGTCAAGCGCCTGGCGCTGGGTCTGCCATTGCCGAGCCTGCGCAAGACCCGCGCCAAGCTCACCGCAGAGGTCCACGGCACCACCACCTGGGAGCAGTTACTCAGCGCCCCGGCACTGGATCCAGATCATCGCCGGCCCACGCCCACGGACTTGGCGGTGATCCAGTACACCTCCGGCACCACGGGCCTGCCCAAGGGCGCCATGCTGTCCCATCTCAACCTGTACGCCAATGCACTGCAGGGCGAGGCGTGGATGCACGGGGCCCAGTACCGCAGGGAGAACTTCTATGCGATTCTCCCGATGTTCCACGCCTTCGGCATGACCCTGTTCCTCACCTACGGGATCCTCAAACAAGCCCGGCTGGTGATCTTCCCGGCCTTCGATGTGGACCTGGTCTTGGACGCGGCCAAGAAGACACCACCCACGGTCTATTGCGCGGTACCGCCGATCTACCAGCGCACCGCCGAGCGCGCCATCGAGCGCGGCATCAGCCTGAAGAGCGCCAAGTACTGCATCTCAGGAGCAATGAATCTGCCCGGCTCCGTGGTGGAACTGTGGGAGAGCGTCTCCGGCGGCCTCCTGGTAGAGGGTTACGGCATGACCGAGGCCTCGCCGGTCTGCCTGGGCAACCCTTTCCACCCGTCCCGACGTGCCGGCACCATCGGGGTGCCGTTCCCGAGCACCTACATGAAGGTGGTCGAGCTGGAAGACCCGACCACTGAGGTCGCCCAGGGCGAACGCGGTGAGTTGCTCATCAAAGGACCGCAGGTGTTCAGCGGCTATTGGAACAACGCCGCGGAGACCGAGAAGACACTGCTACCCGACGGATGGTTGCGCACCGGCGATGTGGTCACGGTGGATGCCGACGGCTTCACCACCATCGTTGACCGGGTCAAAGAACTCATCATCACCGGCGGATTCAACGTCTCCCCCTCTGAAGTCGAAACGGTCCTGCAAAGCCACCCCGATGTAGCCGAGGCTGCTGTGGTGGGCATGCCGGCGTCCTCCGGCGGTGAGTCGGTGGTAGCAGCGGTGATCCTGCGCGCGGGCACCGAGTTGGACGAGCCCACGATGCGCGCCTTCTGCAAGGAGCGACTGGCCGGCTACAAGGTGCCCCGGCAGATCATCGCGATGCCGGAACTACCGCGCTCCATCCTGGGCAAGGTGATCCGCAAGCAGGTTCGTGAGCAGATGGGCTCAGCGAGCTAAGCCACGTCTTCGGGCAGCGCGACGAAGGACATGTCCTCACTGGCCCGATGCCACGGCCATTCCCAGCCGTTGCGGCGGACCAGATACAACCCGGCGACCAATACCGTCACGCCACAGGCGATCGCGCCGATGGCGATGGTCCATCGCGGCCCCCAGGCGTCGCCGATCCAGCCGACCAGTGGGGAACCCAGCGGCGTGCCCCCCATGAAGATCGCCATGTAGAGCGCCATCACCCGTCCTCGCATCTGCGGGTCGGTGCTCAACTGCACCGAGGTGTTGGCTGAGGTCATGGCTGTCAGCGAGGTGAAGCCGGCTGCTGCCAGCAGCACCAGGTAGATCGCGATATCCGGGGCCAGCGCCATACCCAGGCTCACCGCGCTGAATCCGGCCAGGGCGGTGATGATGAGGCGAAGCGGTGCATGGGTGCGCTTGGCGGCGATCAAGCCCGCGGCGAGTGAACCAATGGCCATCACTGATCCCATGTAGCCGAACATGGTTGGCCCGACGTGGAACACCGAGGTGGCCATGACGGCATTGGTGAGCTGGAAGTTCAACCCGAAGGTGCCCAGCATGAACATCATGAACATCACCAACATGATGTCCGGGCGCCGCCGAACGTAGGCCAACCCTGCCCGAACGCCGCCGCTGTCGCGAACCCGAGGAGCCGGGTGCAGTTCGGTGGGATTCATCAGCATCAGTGCGATCAACACCGTCACAAAGCTGGCCGCGTTCACCGCCAAGGCAGGTCCGACTCCCCACCAGGCAATGCTCAATCCGGCCACGGCCGGCCCGACCAGGCGGGCGGCATGGAAGCTGGTGGAGTTCAAGCCGACGGCGTTGCCGATGAGGCGCGGGGGCACCATCTCGGGAGCAAAGGCCTGCCGGGCAGGCGTATCCACGGCAGCGGCGACTCCCTGCAGGAAGGCCAGCAGGTACACCTGCCACAGCGTGATCCAGCCGCCGATGACCAGAATCGCCAGGGCGGCACCCGTCAGTGCCAGGGCCCCTTGGCTGACCAGGAGCAATCGGCGTTTAGGGATGCGGTCGGCCAGTGCCCCGGCCCACGGCGAGGCCAGGGTCGGCAGGAACTGCAGGCCGGTGATCAACCCCAGCGCCATGGCGGAGTTGTTGGTGAGGATGGTGAGCACCAGCCAATCCTGAGCAACCCGCGCCATCCAGGTGCCGGTGTTGGAAACCAGTCCACCCACCCAGAACAAGCGGTAGTTGCGTAGCGCAAGCGAGGAGAACATGGGGACCCGATCTACCGATCCGGTCCGGACTGCAATCGAACTCAACGAATCAGCACCCGATTCAACAGTTCGGTGGCTTGGCGCAGCAGCGCTCTTTCTTCGGCACTGAGCCCCGCAAGCTGACGCACCATCCAGTCGTCGCGAGCCTGGGCCACGTGCGCCAGCGCCTCGAGTCCGGCATCGGTAAGGGTGAGCACCTTGCACCGCCCGTCATCAGGGTGGTCGGTGCGGGTCACCAGACCCTTATCGACCAGGCAGTTCACCGTCTTCGTCATGGACGGGGCGCTGACCTGTTCGACCTCTGCCAGTTCACCAGGGGTGAGCGGGCCGCGGCGCAGGTTGGACAATGCGCTCACCTGGTGCGGGGCGAGGTCGGTGGTGGATTCGAATCGAACTCGACGGCTCACTCGCTGGCAGGCGATGCGCAGATCATTGGCCAGGGAAATCATCGTGCTCGTTGTCATGATCCTTAGCCTATCTCATTAGACAAGCTAACGATCTGTGGATCAGTGGCTGACCCTTACAAGCCGCGATCCTTGCGAGTCATCAGGTAATGCACCACACCGGAGCCACTGGCGACGACCTCGATATCGAAGCGTTCGTCGAGGCCCTCCAGGCCGTCCCATAACCGGACGCCTCGTCCCAACAGGATCGGCACCACCACGACATGCAGGTGATCGACCAGGTCTGCGTGCAGAAACTCGCGCACCACCGTGGGGCCACCGCCGAGCCGAACGTCGAGCCCATCGGCAACAGACGCAGCCAACGCGAGGGCATCCTCCGGGGGCAGCGCCCGGAACAGGAAAGTCGTCTCCCCGACTGTCAGGTCCGGCCGCTCGTAGTGGGTCAACACCACCACCGGCGTGTGGAAGGGAGGCTCCTCACCCCACCAGCCGCGCCAGGCCTCGTCGGCCCAAGGGCCGTGCTGCGGCCCGAACTTGCCGCGGCCCATGATCTCAGCCCCAACACCCTTCCAGGCAGCGGCGGCGAGCGCATCATCAACGCCTTGGGTGCCCGCCCCGGGCGACTCGGCCTCACCTCCAGAAAGACTCACGAAGGTCTGGGTCGGAAAGAACCACTCCATCAACCGACCCCCGGCATGGCCGAAGGGGGCTTCGAAGGTCTGCCCCTCGCCGGTGGCGAACCCGTCCAGGGATACCGCGAGGTTGTGAACGCGAAGCTTCACCATGAAGTCACGCTAACCGAGGATCTTTCCGCCGGAACCTCGGCCTCGAATTTGTGCCACCACGGCGGCCGGTCGCGCCTCACACCGCGGCGAAGCGGGACCAGGACACCAACGAGTCGTGAGCGAGGGAATCGAAACGGTGATGCGGCGCGAAAGCGTCCTGCTCGACCGTCGGAATCCCGACCACCGTCAGCCCGGCGGCTTTGGCGGAGTTCACTCCCACCACCGTGTCCTCGAAGGCCAGCACCTCAGTGGGCGCCACGGCCAGGCGCTCACAAGCCCTCAGGTACAGATCGGGGGCCGGTTTGCCATGAACCACATCCTCGGCAGTCACCCATACTCCAAAGGCATCACTCAGTCCTGCTCGACTCAACGCCAGCTCGACCAGGACTCGCGGGGAATTGCTGACCACGGCCAGCGGCAGCTGCCCGGTCAGCGCAGCGACGATCTCCACTGCACCAGCCATCGGCACCGCGTCGGCGGCAATCACCTCAGCGACGGTCTCGGCCAGCTCGGCCTTCAGCGCCGCCTCTGCGCCGACGGTGTCGAACAGTTGGGCCATCCGGGCCACGGTGAAGTCCATGGTGGTTCCGATGAGTTGGGCCTTCAGTTCAGTGGTGAACTCCAGCCCGTGATGGGCGAACATGACGGCCTCCGCCCGCGTCCAGCACACCTCGGTGTCGACCAGCAGACCATCACAGTCGAAAGCGACCGCCCGCACCGGATCGTTGACCGGACGCCAAGTGGCGCTGAGTTGTCTGGCTAGGTCGTTTCCCACAATGTCAGGCACTGAACCAGCCTAACGGGACGACTGGAGCGGCCTAGGATTCTTCCATCATGAGTTCTACCGCCGAGATCTCTTACAATCCGCCCATCGGTGCCCTCGCCGCCAGGATTCGATCGCTGGCGTCAGCCAACGACGGGCGCATCATCCTGGGAATCGCCGGCAGCCCGGGCTCGGGCAAATCGACTCTCGCCAGATCACTGGCCACCCAGGTGGGTGCGATCGCCGTGGCGGTGCCGATGGATGGCTTCCATCTGGCCAACATCTCACTGACGGCCTTGGGGCGGCGCAACCGCAAAGGCGCGGTGGACACCTTCGACGCCTGGGGTTACGTCGCACTGCTGAACCGCATCCTCCAAGAACGCGCGCACGAGGTGTATGCGCCCAGCTTCGACCGCGCCATCGGTGAGCCGATCGCCGCTGAGGTAGTGATCAAACCCGACCACAAGGTCATCATCACCGAAGGCAACTATCTGCTGCTCGATGCAGCCCCTTGGAACCGCATCTCGACACTGACCCGCGAAATCTGGTTCTGCGAAGCGCCCGCCGAGGAACGGCGGCACCGATTGATCCAGCGCCATCAACAGCACGGACGCACCCTGGCCGAGGCCACCTCCTGGGCCGACCAGGTGGACGCCGCCAACGCCGAGGTGATTCAGGCCACCCGCGAGCGGGCCGACCTGATCGTGCACACCGCCTCGGTCTGAATCAGCGAGGGCCACCCACGAGCGTCGCTCACTCGCCGAGGATCGGACCCCGTTGGGGCCCTTCCTCCTGCGCCGGCTGCACCGCCAACGACGGAAACTCGCTGAGCGGACCGGCAGGCTTGGTGTCCCAGGCGGGGAAGACCAGATCAGACTGCAGCCACGAGGTGAGCAACCCCGCCAAACCCGTCAGGCTGGTGAGGTGAGTGCGCTCGTGGCCGTGGCTGGCATCCACGCCGAAACCCAGCAGTGCGACACGCAGATGGGCCCCGGCCTCGAGAGCGGCGGCAGCGTCCGAACGGTAGTGAGCGAAGGTGTCGCGCACCACGTCGATGCCAGCTTCGACCGCCAAGCTGTGCAGTCGACGAGTCAAGTGATAGTCGAAGGGCCCCATGCTGTCCGCCATCGTCACCGTGACCGCAGTCTCGGTCGACTGCTGGCCAGGCGCCACGATCGCGGCGTCGATGGACACCATCTCGGCGACCTCGGGATCCAGCCCGTGGCTGGCGCCGTGCCCGATCTCCTCAGCGCACGTCACCAGAAGCTGCGTACGCACCGGGAGCTTCGCATCGGCGTCCTTGACCGCCTTCACCGCCGCCAACGTCGCGGCGACCCCGGCCTTGTCATCCAAGTGCCGGGAGCGCACAAAGCCGCTGCTGGTGATGATCGGATTCGCCAACTGGGCGACGAAGTCGCCCACATCGAGGCCGAGGGCACGCAAGTCCTCGATCGACGACACCTGCTCATCGATGCGAACCTCGACCTGTTCCCAGCCGACGCCTTGCGAATCGACCTCATCGTTCCATCGGTGACCAGAGGCCTTCAGCGGCAGGATCTGACCGGTGTAGACCGTGTCCAGAGCATCGGGGAAGATCCAGACCGTCGCCCCTTCAGAGAACCGAGCCGAGTGGGTGCCGACCTCCTTGAGTTCGAGGCGCCCGTTGGACTTCAGGCGACGGATCATCACCCCAATGGTGTCGGTGTGCACCGCGACCGCACGGCTGGGCGGTGCACCCTCGTCCCCACCCCCCAACTCGGCCACGATGGCGCCGCGGCGAGTGACCATGAAGGGAACTCCGAGTTGGTCCAAGCGTTCGCCGACGTACTGCTGAACATGATCGGTGCGACCGGTCGGGCTGGGAATCTCCAGCAACTCCAGCAGGACTTGGCGCAGGTAGGTCAGGTCGATAGTCAGTGGTGTCACACTCAGCACGGTAGCGTGGCTCGCCGCGCAGTGCGACCGCCACAGCGGTGCCACTGGCCAGAACGGCAAGATCACGCCAAAACGGCCGCAACGCGCATCGCAGGCACGCCGATCAAACCGAAAATGAGCCTGGCCTCAGCTCTGCCGGCGATACCGCCACGGTGGGGACGGTCGGCAAGGACGGATCAGGAATGCTGCCCTACTCGGCGGTGTCGGAATGCTGCTCGGCCCACCAACGCGTGAGTTCTTCACGGGCCCGCTCGGCGCCGAGTGGACCTTCCTCCATGCGACGCTCCAGCAGGAATTTGTAGGCAGCGCCAACCTCACGCCCCTCACCGATACCCAGGATCTCCATGATCTGCGTGCCATCGAGATCGGGTCGGATCGACTGCAACTCCTCCTGGGCGCCGAGCTCCTCGATACGCCACTCCAGTTCCTCATAGGCACGACGTAGCCGGTCGGCCTTGCGCTGATTGCGCGTGGTGCAATCAGCCCGGGTGAGGATGTGTAGGCGTTCCAGGTCGGACCCCGCGTCACGAACGTAGCGCCGCACCGCCGAATCACTCCACTGCCCTTCGCCATAGCCGTGGAAACGCAGGTGGAGTTCCACCAGTTTCGAGACCGCACTGATCTGCTCGTTGGAGAAGTGCAGGGCGCGCATGCGCTTGCGGGTGAGCTTGGCCCCGACCACGTCATGGTGGTGGAAGGACACCTTGCCGCCGGGTTCGAAGCGTCGAGTGGCGGGTTTGCCGATGTCGTGGAACAGGGCCGCCAATCGGTTGACCAGATCCGGCTCAACACCGCGGGCCCGTTCCAGTTCGATGGCTTGCTCGATCACCGTCAGAGTGTGCTGATAGACATCCTTGTGGTGATTGTGTTCGTCGAGTTCCATCTGTAGCGCCGGCAACTCGGGCAGCACGATGTCGGCCAGGCCGGTTTGCACCAGCAGGTCCAGGCCGGGTCGTGGGTTGTCGGTCAGTAGCAGCTTCACCAGTTCGTCGCGGATGCGCTCGGCCGACACGATCGTGATGCGTCCGGCTTCGGCGGTCATCGCCGCGACCACCTCCGGCGCGGGGCGGAAGCTCAACTGGGAAGTAAAACGCGCCGCCCGCATCATGCGCAGCGGATCATCGGAAAAGGACAGCTCCGGCGCGGCCGGCGTACGAATCACCAACTGTTCAAGATCCACCAGCCCCCCGAATGGGTCCAGGAGCTCTCCGCTGGTGGTGTCCAGAGCCATCGCGTTGATGGTGAAATCGCGACGGATCAGGTCCTCACCGAGGTGGTCACCGAACTGCACCTGTGGTTTGCGGGTGTCGTCGCGGTAGATATCGGCACGGAAAGTGGTGATCTCCACCTGGAACCAGGTGCCGTCGGCCTCGCTGATGCGGCAGGCAATGGTGCCGAACTCGCGCCCAACATCCCAAACAGCCTTCGTGAAGCGGCGCACCACTGCCTCGATCTGGTCTGGTCTCGCCGACGTGGTGTAGTCCAGGTCGGTGCTCAGCCGGCCCAGCAGCGCATCACGGACAGTGCCTCCGACCAGGTACAGCTCGTAGCCGGCCTCAGAAAACGCCGACACCATGGCGCTCAGCACCGGTCCGCCGCGCAATGCGGCATCCAAGGCGGTCCGCTGGTGATCAGTGAGGCTCAGCACGGGCGTCAACTCTACCGCCGCCTCCGCCGCTGTGACTCTACGGCGTGGCGGCGACGTCACCTGCCTGGGATGGCCCAGCCGTGGTTTGATCCGCGATCACGACTCCAGCGCCCCTACCATGGGACGGTGACGAGTGCCAGGAAGATGGGTCAGTGGCTCGGCCGCACCCTGGCAGCAGGCGTTGCGGCGAGTCTGGCCGTCGGCGCCATGATCATCGGCGGCACACCCGCACGGGCTGCCGATTCGATCGAGCTCAGTCTGGACATGACCTCGATGTCGGTATCGGGAACCAAGCCCAAGGACAAGGTCACGATAAGGCTCACCCTCCGCAACACCGGAACCGTCCCGGCCTACGGGGTGCTGGCCAAGATCTGGCGCTCCCAGGACCCGATTCGATCCCGGATCGATCTGGCCAGCATTGCCGATGGCAGCGTCGACACCTGGGGTGGCTGGCCCAATCTGCCCGGCAACTATCAGTTGATCACCAACTCCACGACCGCCTTCGAGCCGGGCGCGACCCGCTCATTCACTCTCACCGGCACTCTCGCCCAGCTCGGTTTCACCACCAAGAAGGTCGCCTACGCCATCGGCGTCGATGTCGTCGCCACCGCAGACCAGAGCAGCAACAGTTCAACCGTCGCCCAAGTGCGCACCTTCGTTCCGATGCCTGGCAAGGCGGCCGTTCCGGTCACCCCGCTGGTGCTGCTGAGCGCACCGCCGACAAAACTGGGCGCCAACCTCTTCGCCAATGAGGACCTGAGCTCTCAGCTCACCGGACGCCTGAACTCCCTGCTGATCACCGCCTCGTCCACGCGCAGCAGTTGGCTGATCGACCCGGCGCTGCTGGATGAAGTCCGCGATCAGGCCGATGGCTATCAGGTGGTCCACGACGGCACCATTTCGGAGGGCACCGGTCAACAGACGGCCACAGCATGGCTGGCACGCTTCGAGAAGCTCGACACCGCCCGCGGCGCCCGCACCCTATTCGCCAATCCGGACACCTACGGAGCTCAGGCCACCAACACCGAGAACCTGCTGGCTTGGTCGAAGACCGCGACCGAGTCGGTGCCCGAGGTCACCGGTCTGAGGCTGATCGTGGTGCCCACCGGAAACGTCGTCGACAATGCCAACCTGGCGTTCCTGGCCTCGGCGAAGGCAACGGCAGTGACCGCCTCGAACAGTTCGGTGTCGGCAGCACTGCAGTCCAGTCGTTCCGGGCAGGAAGTCCTGGGCGCCAGCGCGGTGACCGGCCAGGACGCGGTCGGGAGTTCGACGAGCGAACAGATCCAACAGCGCCAGTTGCTTCTCGCCGAGACCGCGCTGTGCTCCACCGAGGGCCAAGTTCGCCTGCTCACCAATCCCGACGAGGTGGCGTTGAACTCCCAGGCCGAACCCGCCTGGGTCACCAACCGGTCCCTGCCTGCCTTGCTCAACTCCGAGGGTGGGGACCAGGCCGCCGTCAAGGACACCAAGCCCGACCATCTCGGCGTTAATAGTTTCGAACGGCTCAAAGGGCTCGCCGGCGATCTTGAGGCCTACCAGGATCTCGTTCCGGATTCCACCGTGGCCGCCACGCCACAAGCCACCTACCTGCGCAGCATCAGCCAATCGTGGATCGGCAACGAAGCCAACCAGGACGAGTTCGCCATGGCTTTGCGCGACCAGTTCGGCCCCGACAACGTCAACGACAAGGTGAGCCTGCGGGCCAGCGCACGCTTCGTGATGTCCGGACGCACCACCGAGTTCCCGGTAACGGTCACCAATGACCTCACCGAACCGGTGCAGGTGCGCGTCGTGGTGGTCACTGACAATCCACAGCGGCTGACCGTGCCACCCTCAGAACTGATCACCGTGCAGCCGGGCCAAAGCGAAACAGTGAATATCCGTCCCGAGGCGACCACCAACGGCGTGGTCACCGCCGATGCCTATCTGACCGATGCCACCGGACGTCGGGTCGGTGACGCGGTCTCCCTCACGATCGAGATGACCGAGTTGGGTATGGTCGCCTGGATCATCGTCGGTATCTCCGGCGTCGTCCTGGTCGTAGCCACGTGGTGGCGAATTCGGCAGGTTCGTCGCCGAGAGAGCACATCAGCACAGAACGCGGAGGCCCCTGAATGACCGCACCGCAATCGGCCGACCAATCGGTGGCATCCCCGACCGACGGCGGTGAGGGCCATGGTCGTCGGCTGATCAACGCCACCGCGGTGATGGCCTCCGGCACGATGATCTCGCGGATTCTGGGTCTGGTGCGGGCCATGATGATCGCTTTCATCCTCGGGAACGGCACCATGCAGGCCGGCGTCCTCAGTCTGGCGCTGACCGTCCCCAGTTCGCTATATCTGCTGCTGGCCGGCGGCACATTGAACAATGTGCTGGTCCCGCAGATCGTGCGGGCGGTGACTCACGACGACGACGGCGGCAAGGCGTTCGTTGATCGGATCATGACCGGCTTCCTGATCATTCTGGGTGCCCTGACGGTGATCTTCACCATCGGCGCTCCCATCGTGATGAGCATCTACACCTCGGCGACCTGGCGCACCCCGGATATGGCCGATCAGTGGCGCTCACTGCTGCTGATGAGCTACATCACCATGCCGCAGGTCTTCTTCTACGGGGTGTTCTTCCTCATCGGCCAGGTGCTGAACGCTCGGGAGAAGTTCGGACCCATGATGTGGGCGCCGATCGCGAACAATGTGGTCGCGATTCTCTCGCTGGGGGTCTATCTGGCGATGTGGGGGGTGCAAACGTCCTCCGGCAACACGTTCACCGACCAGCAGGTGTGGCTGCTCGGCATCGGCTCCACGCTGGGGATCGTCACCCAAACGCTGATTCTGATTCCCTATCTGCGTCGGGTCGGCTTCCGCTACCGGCCACGGTTCGACCTGCGCGGAACCGGCCTGGGTCGCACTTTCCGCGTGGCCCGCTGGATGGTGGGTTTTGTGGCCCTGACCTCGCTGGCACAGGTCGTGGTGACCAACTTGGCGTCCGGTGGTACCACCGCCACCGGCGATATCGGGGGGGCCTGGAATGCCTACCAGAGTGCATATCTGATCTGGATCCTGCCGCACTCGCTGCTCACGGTCTCACTGGCCACCGCCATGATGCCGACCGCGTCGAAATTTGCTCAAGCCGACAATATGGACGACGTCGCTGCCGAGACCGGGCGAGCGCTGCGGCTGGCCTTGACCTTCCTGGTGCCGTCGTCGGTGGCGTTCGTGGCGTTGGCCAGTCCGATCACTCGGGTGCCGTTCGGCAACGGCGCCGGCGCCTCGGACTATCACTATGTGGCCTGGGCACTGATGGCCTTCGGTCTGGGTTTGATCCCCTTCACCGTCCAGTACCTGTATTTGCGCGCCTTCTACTCCTTGGACAACACCAAGACCCCTTTCCTACTGCAGATCTGGATCAGTGGTGCCAATGCGCTGCTGGCGGTGGCGCTGGCCTTCATCTCGACCGATGCCGCCACGCTGGCCGCCCGGCTGGCCTTGGCGTATTCCCTGTCCTACTTCGTGGGGGTGTTTCTCACTCATCGGGCGTTGCGCAAACGCCTGCCCGCCCTGAACGGGCGCCGAGTCCTCGGCCACATCGGACGGCTGCTGCTGGCCAGCGCGCCGGCAGCGGCCGCGGCCTGGGTGATCACTTGGCTAGCGTCCGGCTGGTCCAGCCCCTGGCTACGGTTGGCGGCCCTGGTCGTTGCCGGGCTGGTAGCAGTGCTGCTGTTCTTCTTCGCGGCCAAGCGGCTGAGTATTCCCGAGGCAGCCTCGCTGTTGAACATCCTCAGGCGACGCAAAGCTGATGACGGCGTCTCCGATGCGGTCGAGGCCATCATCGAGGAGACCGAAGAGCTGCAACCCGAGGCGGACGGCGAAAATCCCGAAGTCCAGCTCAACACCGATCCCGATGGCGCCGGCGTCTTCATTCCGGTCGCTGAGCCGTTGTCGTATCCCGATCCCGACACCGGCGCGATTCCCGGTCAGCTCCTCGGTGAGCGTTACGAGCTGATCGAGCAGCTTGCGGCTGGCCGCTCGAACAACACCTGGCGGGCCCGCGACACGGTGCTGGGTCGTCCGGTGCTGATGATTCTGCTGCACAGCTCACCGGCGCATACCCAACGGGTGCTGGAGGCGGCCCGCGCCGCGGCCGTCGCCACCGACGCTCGCTTCTTGCGGGTGCTGGATGTGGTCGCCGACACCGACGGCGCCGAGCCCTATCTGGTCTACGAATACGAGCCCGGGTTGACATTGGAGAAGGCGCTGCAAGCTGGGCCACTGCCCGCTGCCGAGGCCTCTTGGCTGATTCGTGAGGCGGCTGATGCGTTGGCACCTCTGCACGCCGAGGGTCACTTCCATGGCCGGCTCACCCCGTCCAACGTGTTGATCACCCCGAGTGGACATCTCAAGATCCTCGGCTTCGGTGTGGATGCTGCCCGGCAGGAGACACTGCGTCGAACCTCCATCACTGCTGCCACTGATGTGCTCGCCCTCGGTGACCTGCTGTACGCGGCGTTGGTGGTTCACTGGCCGCTCGGACGCCGCTACGGGCTGCCTGCCGCGCCCGTCGACCACGGCAGGGCCGTGCCGCCGAGACAGGTCCTGGCGGATGTTCCCGAGTCACTGAACGAGTTGGTGGAACGGCTTCGCTCCGGTGTCGGACACAGCAATGCCGTCACCACAGCAGAGGGTCTGGTGACCGCGTTGAATCAGCAGCTCGGCAAGGAGTCGCTGGCTGCTGCCTTGCGCACGCGGTTCCAGGGTGGTGCCGCCGAGTATGGCGAACCGAGCATCGCCGAGGACCAGTCAGCGCCACCGATCCCGGCGTCGGCTGCGAATCACACGCTGGTACGAACGATGCTCGACGAAGAGGACGCCGCGCCGGAGTTCGTCTCCGAGGCGCTCGATCATGGTGACCAGTTCACCCCGGTTCCGCCACCCCCGGGACGCGGTGCCGGTGAACACTGGCGCAGGGTTCCGTTGCTGCTGGTGGTCTCGCTGGTGGTGGCCGCGGTCGGGATCGTTTGCGCCGGGGTGTTGACCTGGCAGGCCCGCGCGGTCGCCCAACCACTATCGGCGCACAACATCACCAAAGTGCAGGACTTCGATCCCAAGGCGGATGGCGGCAGCGGTGGCGAGAACTCCCGCAAGGTGCGTCTGGCCGTCGATGGGAATCCCGAAACCGCGTGGCGCACCGAGAAGTACGCTGCCGCGACGATCCCCGACCGGCCCGGTGTTGGGCTGATGATCGACCTCGGCATGGCCGAAGAGGTGAGCTCAGTGCAACTCACCTTGGTCGGGAGCGGAACCACGGTGCAGGTGTTGCTACCGAAGGATCCCAACCATTCCGCCTCGACGAAGTCGGTCAAGGACTGGACGCCGATTGCCGAAGCCAGTGGCGCCGCAACGACGGCAGAGATCGTGCTGCCCGAGCAGACGACGACGCGCTACCTGCTGGTCTACCTCACCGAGTTGCCCGATAGTGGCGGCGGCAAGTACCAAGGCGGCATCGCCGAACTGAGCGTCCTGGGCCACTGAACGGGTTCACCCAGCCCTTCGACAAGCTCAGGGAACGGAGAACCGAAACGTCCCCGGCAGCACCCTTCGACAGGCTCAGGGAACGGAACTGTTGGCCAGCGAACGGGACGGCCGCCCCAACCCCCGTTGGCTGAGCCTGTCGAAGCCCCCTCCCCGCTG
>DMIX01000144.1 GCA_003451975.1 Propionibacteriaceae bacterium | reverse complement strand
GCCGATTACGTGCCCGAGTTCGCGACGGCGAACCTGATCATCAGTATCTCCGGATTCGTGCTTGGGTTCTCGTTCCTGATCTTCCTCGTCAACTTCTTCATGTCGTGGGCGTGGGGACCGAAGGCGCCGGACAATCCGTGGGGGGCGCTGTCGCTCGAATGGACGCTCCCGTCGCCTCCGCCACAACACAATTTTGCGGGCAGGAAGATCGTGGTGCGCTACCCGTACGACTTTGGGACGCCTGCGCCGGGTTCCGGACATCAATCGTCGCCGCCGGATGGTGCGGGTGGGTGAGTGCATGACGACGTCGTCGCCGCGGGATGAACCGGTCGGATCCCGCAACCGGTTTGGCAGGACGTGCCGATCTGATCGTTTGGAGGAAGATGCATGAGCGTTACATCCGTTGCAAGCCAGCAGCAAACACACCAGGGACACAGCGGGACGCTGGACCACCGCAAGCTGGGCATGTGGCTGTTCATCGGCTCGGAGGTCATGTTTTTCGCCGGGTTCATCGCCGCGTTCGTCCACTTCAAAGTGCTCAATCCGGCCGAGTCCGCGTTGCTGGACATCCCGCTGACTACGGTCAACTCGTTTCTGCTGCTGACGAGCAGTTTCACCGTCGTCAGCGCGCTCGCCGCGATTCGCGAGCGTGCTGTACGGCGGATGTGGCATTTTCTGATCGCGACGTGGTTCCTGGGCGCTGCCTTCCTGATGGGCCAGGCACTGGAATTCAGCAAGCTGTTTTACGAAGGGGTCACGCTGCACAGCGTTTTCGGCTGTACCTTCTTCTCGGTGACTGGCTTCCACGGGTTCCACGTGCTGATCGGCTTGCTCTGGCTGCTCCTGATTCTCGTCAAGACGTTCCGGCGCAAGATCGCCGGGCCGGAACAGGCGATGCAGGTCGAGATATTCGGTCTGTACTGGCACTTCGTCGACGTCGTGTGGATCTTCCTGTTCGCCGTCATCTACCTGATCCGCTGACGCGCGTATTCCCGCCGCGGGCGTGCTGTGCCGGCGGGGCAAGGGGGTTGTTGTGGAGAAATTGCTTCGCCAACAGAAGTACTTGCTGGTATTCGTTGCGCTGGTGATCATCACGGCGGTCGAAGTGACGGTAAGTTACCTGCCGTTCACTGACCGGACGCCGCAGACGATCATCCTGGTGATCGGCTCGCTGTGCAAGGCGTCGCTGGTGATGCTATACTACATGCACCTGCGAGACGACAGCCGCTGGTACGCGCTGCTCGTTGGATTCCCCCTCGTCATCGGCGTGCTGCTGTCCGTGACCTTCGTGCTGTAGGGCAAGCGGAAGGCGTATTGTCGTGAATTCCTCACGTGACCTCTCGTGGCCCTTGTCCGTGTGCGTGGCGGCCGGACGGATCGTCGTCGGCCTGCTGAGGCTGTTCAAGTGGCGTGTCGTAATGCTGCTGCTATTAGCGGCCGTCACTGGTGCGTTCCTCGGCGCGGGAGGCTGGCCCGGTAGCGAAGCTGTGGTCGTGCTGCTCCTCGCTGGCGGCCTCGCTGCGGCGGGCGCTTCCGTCGTGAACGAGTATCTGGAATTCGATATGGATCGGATCATGCAGCGCACGCGGCGACGCCCGCTGGTGACCGGGGCGATCGTGCGCTCTCCGTGGGTGCTGGCGCTCGGGGTCGCGCTGATCGTGTTGCCCGTGCTGGCCGTGTTGCCACGCAACCCGGCGTTGGCCCTGTGGGTTATCCTCGGCGCGATCGTCTACGTGGGAGTCTACACGGTCTGGCTCAAGTCGCGGACGCCGCTGAACGTCGTGGTCGGTGGGCTGGCGGGGAGCTGTGCCGTCCTGAGCGGCGGCGCGGCTGTGCACGCCTGGGCTCACCCGGCCGTGAGCGGACTGGCGCTGCTGCTTTTCCTGTGGTCGCCGACGCATTTCTGGAGCCTGGCGCTTGCCTGCCGTGGCGATTACGCACGGGCGAACGTGCCGATGTTGCCGGTGGTGACGTCGCCGCGCCGTGCGGCGCAGTGGAATCTGCTACACGCAGCGGGGAGCGTCATCATCGGTCTGCTGCTGGCGGTCCGGCCGGAGCTTGGCCTATGGTATCTCGCTCCCGTGGCGATCGCGGGCCTCTACCTGCTGGCACATGGCCTGCGGCTGGTGGAACAGTCGTCCGCGCGACGTGCCTGGCAGATGTTCCACGCGGCGAATCTCTACCTGGGTGTGGTACTGTTGGCGATCTGCCTGACGACATACTTCCATGTGTAGTTTCGGCGTGCCAATTGTGGCGAGAGGAGGACGTATGCGCAGGGTCTGGCTTGTGGGCCTCATCGTGGTGCTGCTGACGCTGGTCGTGACGGCGGGTTGCGGCGGCCCCACGTTCAAGGGGAAGCTGCGGCGGTCGGTGGAGACCGCGCCCGACTTCACGCTGACCGATGTGCACGGAAACCCGTTCCACCTGGCCGATCAGAAGGGCAACGTCGTGCTGCTCTACTTCGGTTACACTTATTGCCCGGACGTCTGCCCGACGACGCTGGGCGATTTCAAGCGTGTGCATACACAATTGGGCGATCTGGCGGACCGCGTCCGCTTTGTCTTGATTACCGCCGACCCCGATCGTGACACGCCCGAGCGGTTGGCGAAGTATCTGACCTTCTTCGGCGATGACTTCATCGGCCTGGTGGGAAGCGCAGAAGAGCTGCAGAGCGTGTACGACAAATACGGCGTGTTCGTCGAGAAGCAGCAGGCGGAAGGCAGCGCCGCACAGTACCTGGTGAGTCACACGGCAAACGTGTTTCTGATCGATCCGGATGGCAACTGGCGACTGGTCTACGAATTCGGAACGGCGCCCGAGGACATGGTGCAGGACATCACGGCGCTGCTGGAGAAATCCTGACCGTAGGTGTGACAGAGCGCTTGCGGCGCAACCGCTGACAGCGGAGATGGGGGCGGAGAGATGGCATCGATAGGGCGGTGGGTTGCATTGTGTGCGCTTGCGAGCGTGCTCGTGGGTGGTGCTCTGGCTGGCTGTGGGGGCGCCGGTGCACCATCGATTTCGGCGGAGGACGTGTGGGCCAGACCGTCGATGGCCATGCCCGCGATGGGTGGGGAAACCGAGGCGGGCATGGAAGGTGGCATGGAAGCGGGCCCGGGGACTATGCCGGCCGAATCCGGGGCTGGTATGACTGGCGAGATAGACACGGACCCTGCTACCGGAGCCACCGGTGCGGTATTCATGAAGCTCGTGAACCACGGCGGAGAGGCGGACAGGCTGGTCGGTGCGGAGAGCGCCGTTGCCACGACGGTCGAGCTGCACCAGTCGACACTGACGGACGGGGTGATGAAGATGTCGCCCGTGCCGGACATCCCGATCCCGGCCAACGGCGAAGTCGTGCTGAAGCCTGGCGACTACCACCTCATGTTGCTGGGACTCACGCGTGATCTCAACGTCGGGGACGAGTTCGACGTGACACTGCGTTTCGAGAAGAGCCAACCACTGCTGCTGCAAGTGGCCGTGCGCGAGCAGTAGACGAGAATATGTCCTTCTTCTTTCGCGTCCTGGCGAGTGGGTCGAAGGGGAACCTGATTCTGGTTGGCACGGGTTCCACTCGCGTGCTCGTGGATGCGGGGCTCAGCGGTCGCCGGGTCTGTGCCTGTCTGCAGGACGGGGCGGGTCCGCAATGGCGGCCGGATGCGCTGCTCCTGAGCCACGAGCACGGCGACCACGCCAAAGGGGTGGGGGTCGTCAGCCGGATGCTGGGTCTGCCCGTGCTGATGACGCGCGGCACGCACGAGCAGCTTCCCGCGAGTGTGGGACGCCTCACCGCGGTGCAACTGATCGCGCCCGACGCCGCCGAGACGGTCGGTGATCTGCGCGTCACGCCGTTCCGTGTGTCTCACGATGCCGCCGAGCCGGTCGGGTTCGTGATCGAAGCGGAGGGTTGCCGCCTGGGCATCTGCACGGATCTGGGAGTCGTCACGCCGGCGGTGCGCCAGCATCTCGCGGGTTGCCACGCGCTGGTCCTGGAGGCGAATCACGATGTCGAGCGGCTCGTCCACGGCCCGTACCCACGCTGGCTCGTCGAGCGCATCCGCGGCCCGTTCGGCCACTTGTGCAACGCGGCTTCGCTGGACCTGCTGCTCTCGCTCTACCACACTGACCTGCAGGCGGTCGTATTCGCCCACCTGAGCGAGATCAACAACCGTCCCGGTCTGGTCTCGGCGTGCGTTCAGCCGCTCCGCGACCAGGCGGAATGGCGGTGTGTGCGTTTCGAGATCGCCGGACAGGACGCCGGTGCGCCCGGCATCGATCTGTAGTCACTGCATTCGTCGAGGGCCCGCCCGGTGCTGAACGTGCGGCGGGCTTTTCTATTGGAGCAGAGGAGAATTGTATGAAAGTGCTCGTTGTGCTCGCCCACCCCGACCCGGCCAGTTTCAACCACGCGATAGCGCGCAAGGTGCTGGACGTGCTGCTGATGAACGATCATGAAGTCGTGTTCCACGACCTGTACCGCGAGCGGTTCGACCCGTTCCTGTGGGCGGAGGAGATTCCGGTGGGTGCCGTGTTGGATCCGGTGCTGGAGCGTCACTGCACCGAGCTGCAGGAGGCGGACGGTATCGTGATCGTGCATCCGAACTGGTGGGGCCAGCCGCCGGCGGTGCTGAAGGGCTGGGTCGACCGCGTCATCCGGCCGGGCGTGGCATATCGGTTCCTCGAAGGCGACAGCGGCGAAGGCATCCCGCTCGGGTTGCTGAAGGCCCGTGTCGCACTCGTGCTGAATACAGCGAATACGCCCGAGGAGCGCGAGCGGAACGTGTTTGGCGACCCGCTGGAGCGGACGTGGAAGGACTGCATCTTCGATCTGTGTGGCGTGCGCGATTTCCGTCGCCGCATGTTCCGCGTGATCGTCACGAGCACGCCCGAGCAGCGCCGGCAGTGGTTGTCCGAGGTGGTGGAGCTGGTGGATGGGTGTTTTCCGGCGGTGGAACAGTGACCGCCATCCGTGACCTCCGATTACGGTAGGAAGAACAATCGCCGAGGACCGGGCGGTGTCCGGCCTTCGGCGATTTGGTGTGCGCAGCGTGTCCCGTCAGTTCTTCGCGCCCGGGACCGCTTCCTGAACCATCGGTGTCTCTGCACCGAGGGACTCCATCAACTGGGCGATCAGCATGGCCTCCGGAACCGCGCCTTCGATGTGCGTCTTCTCGTTGATGACCGAGCGGGGCACGCCCATGACATTGTACTTCTGTGCGAGATGCGGAAACTCGGTCGCTTCGACCATGTCCCCGAGGATCTTGTCGCTCTCCATCGCGAGCTTGTGCGCCAGCAGGACCGCGCCGGGGCAATATGGGCACGTCGGCGTCACGAACACCTGAATGTGCACCGGTGCGGTGACGCCTGCGACCGCTGCCTTGGTTTCCGCCGAAAGCCCCGAATCCCCGGAAGAGACCATCATGATGTCCTCCACCAGGGACGTGAACTCGTAGCCGGCCGGGATGCCGAAGAAGCGGATCCCGTAATCCTTCTCGCTGGCGACGACCAGCGCCGGAATCTTGTCCACGCCGTACTGGTCCGCGACGCTCTTGTCGTTGACGAAGTTGTAGACTTCGACGCTGATCAGATCGGACAGGCCAGCCACCTCCTCGGCGATCTGCTCGGTCTGCTCGCAGAAATCGCAGGCGATGGTCTGCGTGAACACGACGAGCCTGACGGGATTCTTCAATCTCTTCGAGAACTCGCCCTGAAGATACTCTCTATCTTTATTCTTAAGAAGTGCCATTGTTCCTTCCTCCTTTGATGTTATGCCTGTGAAATTGTCCTGACCGTAGTATACCACATGGGGGTATCAAGGTGCAAATTTGCATTTTAGCTCAAGCCGGTCTCTGGTGAGCGCGCTATCGCCGAAGCATTGCCGGTTCAGAGCAGCGCAATGGCCGCACACGTGACGCAGATGCAGCACGACGAGTGCCAGGGCTGCCGGAACGGCGAATGGTCAGAGCTGTACACCCTCAGGTGGGAACAGCGCCGCCGCGACGCGACTGGCGAAACGCGACATCCACAGCGCGGCGTCGTAGTAGTGGCAGACTGGCGCAAAGTCCACGTTGATTCTTCCGGAGGTTGCTGCCAGGGTGGCTTGTAGCTTGGGATAGCGCTCGGTGGCGAGCAGAAAGAGCAGATAGAGCGGCGTGACGTCGCGTGTGTCGCCCCCACGCTCTTCGAGCCGGTGGCTCCACAGTTCCGGGTCGTCGGAAATGGGCTGCGCAGAGGCGAGGAAGATGTTACGGTCACCCAGCAGCACGATGACGTGCTGGAAGATCGCCACGAGGGTTTCGCGGACGTTCGCGTTGAGCCGCCGTAACTCTGGATTCAGGTAGTTCTCCGCGCGCCTCAGCAGGACTTAAAGCGACATTAGAAGTGGACGAGAACCCCGGAAGTGGCTCGTGCCGCTGGAAGAGAAGCTACTGTGGGTCGGGATATGTCCGGGGACCAAATATAGCGGTCCCAATGCGGACGATGTTGGCGCCTTCCTCGATAGCGACCTGGTAGCTGTCGCTCATGCCCATCGAGAGGTAACGCATCTCGGTGCCGGGAATCCGTGCCGCCGCGATGTGGTCGAAGAGGTGTCTGGTTTCTCGGAAATAGGGCCGGTATTCTTCTTGTGTCGCCAGGAGTGGGCCCATGGTCATAAGACCCTGGACACGGAGATGTTTGAGCTGGCTCACGCGACGTATCAGGTCCTCGGCCTGTTCCGGATGGACGCCGGACTTCTCCGACTCCAGCCCGCTGTTGACCTCGATCAGCACGGGCATTGTCCGGTGAACTGCCGCACAGCGTTTGTCGAGCGTGTCGGCGAGAGCCCACGAGTCAACGGTCTCGATCAGATCGAACAGATCAACAGCATATTTGGCTTTGTTCTTCTGCAGACTGCCAATCAGGTGCCAACGCACGCGGCGTCCGAGGATATCCACCATCCGGCGTGCCTCCTGCACGTAGTTTTCACCCACAACTGTGATCCCCGCTTCGACGGCAGCAAGCACCTCTTCGGGAGTGTGGTACTTGGCCGCCGCGACTACAGTGACGTGCGGTGGAATACTGTGCAGTAAGTCCGTTGTCGCTTTGATAATTTGCTCTCTATCCGCCATGATAGGATTGTATCCTTTCCAGTATCGTGAAACCGCTGTGGCTGGGCACGCACCGTTCGCCACGGGAAATGTGGTCCGCATTGCATCACGCACAGACGGCTTTTGTGATCTTGACGTGGTGCTTGTCGAGCAGACCTCTGAGATATTGGATCGAGTGTCTGGCAACCGTCTCGGGATCTGGCGTCATGAGTACCTCACAAACGAGCGCCCCGTCGTATCCCAACGCTGCCAAGACACCGATCACCTCGGAAAAGTCGATCAATCCCCATCCCGGAGCTTCTCTGTTTCCATCAGACATGTGGATGTACCCCAGATAGGGCGCCGCGGCGACCAGGCTACCGTAAAGCGTCCGCTCTTCGAGAAACGCGTGATAGGTATCGTAATGCAGTCTGAGCGCCGGACTGCCGATTCCCTTCAACACAGCGATGACTTCCGCCACGGTGTGCAGGCGTGGCGAAAGATAGCGCGTGATGTTTTCGATCACCGCGCGGTTGCCGCACTGCTCCGCTGTCTTCGCGCAGGCGTACATCCCGTCCATCATGTAACCCCAGGATCGTTCCGGGTCCTCGAGCCCTTCGGGCCCGAATCGTGCCAGGCCGATCATTGGCACGGCGCCGAATTCTGCGCCCAGCTCGATGATGCCGCACATCCGTGCGACCGCCTCGCGGCGCATCTCCGGATTCGGGTGGGTGAACGACAAACCGTCTTCGACCCACATTCTACCCGTCCCTGTGCCGCACCAGTCCAGCCCGTTGTCGTCAAGCAGACGGTGAAGCTCCGGGACATCGACTTCGTCGGGGTGTTTCACGTCTAGCTCGATACTGTCGTAGCCCATCCGGGCGAGCGATTCGATGGTCGTGGCGAGATCACCGTTGCGATAATGGAGTACGTTGTTCTTGACGTGTGGTGTGCTGATGCGCATGCCGACTCGCATGATTGGGCCTGGCTCCTCATTTTCAGTGTATGTTGTGGACAAGATGTGCCGTCTACCTAGTATAACATGCCGCCAAAACCACGTCAACCGCAGTTGGGCCTGGCTCCTACCCACTTTGTAAACGCCGAGTAATTTGCAAAATCGGCATTCTCGCGTTAGATTGGTGATCTGCCGGACCATCCAATGAAATGCGGAGAATGCCGATGCCTCTACAATACAACAGTTTGCTCGCTTTTGTCCAATTGTTGCTCCCCACAATGCGCGCCACCCGGCAACGCAACCTCGTCTGGCTAGTGCTGGGTCTGCTACAAGTCCGCGATGCGCATCTCACCATCTCGGAAGTGGCGCGCGCGATCCACACGCGCTCGAGCCACTGGCACAAGTTCAAACGCATGTACCGTTTCCTATCCAACCTGAAGTGGTCCCCGCAAGACTGTTGTGACGAGTTGTTACCCTTCCTGCTGAGCCGCTTTCGATGTAACGGTTATCTGCCGGTGATTATCGATCAAAGCACCCTGGGCGGGCGCTGGGAGGTGTTATGGGCGGCAGTTCCTTTCCGCGGCCGGGCCCTGCCGATTTACTTCCGCCTGTTTACCTACGCTGCCATCCGCTCGGACCCCGAGGGGAGCCAGACCAAACTAGAAGATGAGTTCATCCGTGCCGTGGTCCGCCGCTTGCCGTGCCCGGCAGACGCGGTGCTGCTCTTCGATCGCGGCTATGCCCGGGTCTCGCTGCTGCGTCTGTTGGCGGCGCTGCACGTCAAGTATGTGCTGCGTGTCCGCGCCGATACCTGGGTGTGCCACCGCCGCTATGCCGGGCCCCTAAGCGACATCCCAATCCGCCGTGGCGGACTGCTGTGGTGGCCCCAGGTCCGCTACCACAAGCACGAGTGCTATCCGACCAACCTGGCTATTGCCCGCAACGCGACCGCCAAGGAACCGTGGTACCTGCTAACCAATCTCAGCCGCGCGGCGACTGCCGTCTCGTGGTACGAGCGACGCTTCCGCTGTGAGGAGCTGTTCAAGGACATCAAAGACCAATTACATCTCGAAACGTTGCGTCTACGCAAGTCGTGTCAGGTCGAACGCTTGCTGTTCGGCATCGTCGTCGCTTACTATGCCCTTACTTTGATCGGCGTTGCTGCCAAACGCGCGGGCCTCAACTGCAAGGTCTGCAAGGACCGCACCAGTGCGGCCTGGATGGCCCTCCGCCTGCTCAAAATGCCGCAGTTCCTCAAACCGCGCCTGGTGCGACGTGCTCTCCTCCAATACTGCTGGTCGCTCGCCTACGAAAGTGGGTAGGAGTCAGGATTCGCCGGTGGGAGTGCTTGCCAGAGTCAGGCGGCGGATTCCCCTCGGAGGATGCATCTTCGGACTGATGCCTCGCCTCCAGGATTGGTGTGGGAGTGGAAGCCTCGGCCGGGCAGCTCGCCCACTGAAGCAGTGAGGACGGGTAGCAGTCTGCGGTATGCCGGTCGAATCCCGGAAATTTCGTTCAGTACGGAACGCGCATGAACCGGCTTGGTCACCGCCATCCCTGGCACATAGTCAGGCCTCGCGACAAGAATGTCAAGAATTCCCTACAGACAAACATCAGTTTTTTTTGATATAGTAATAGTGTGAATCGAGTTAACGTTTCGGATTCAGGACATCCAGAGAAAG
>DMIX01000023.1 GCA_003451975.1 Propionibacteriaceae bacterium | reverse complement strand
CCGGCACCCGGTGCGCGGTGACCACCGCGGCCGGGGAACGGAATCCTCGGGTCAAGACCGCCAGACCGGCCGCAGCCCAGCCCAGACGCCCGACCATAGCCACCACATCCCCGGCTCGCGCACCGGAGCGAGTCAGCGGCGCTCGACCGTCCTGGTCGGCCAACACTGTCACGGTGACGACGATCACCGCCGCAGTGGTCAGGTCACCTCCGACCAACGCCACGCAGGCCCGCTCGGCTTCGACGGCCACGCCGTCGGCAAAGCCGTCCACCCATTCGATGTCGGTGCTGCTCGGCAACGCCAGACTGATCACGACAGCCGTGGGAACCGCACCCATCGCTTCGGCGTCGGCGACACAGGCAGCCACCGCCTTGCGCCCGACATCGTGAGCCGAGGACCAGGCACGCCGAAAATGCACATCCTCGACCATGGTGTCGGTAGACACCGCCAGATCGCCGACCAGCCGGAGGACGGCGGCGTCGTCGCCGACTCCGAGCTGCACCGCGTCGGTCCGAACAGCACGGCTCGTGATCCGATCGATCAGGGCGAACTCGCCCAGTTCGCCGATATTGGAGCCGGTCACCGGGCTCACACTGCTCGGGGGCCCAGCCCGGCGAGTTTGCCGGAGATGCCACCGGCAGCGCGCAACGCGGCACCATTCTCAAAAGTCTCCGAAGCACGCTGCGACAGCCGCACCTTGGCCTGCTCGATCATGCCGTGCAGAATCTGCGCCGGCGGAACCTCCGGCCACAGGTACAGCGCCATCGCACCAGGAATCGAGTTGACCTCATTGACGTAGAACTGCTCGCCATCGCTCAAGAAGTCCACCCGACAGATGCCGTCCAGGCCAGTCGCCTGCTGGACCCGCAGCGCGGCGTCGGCCATGGCCTCGGCCACCGAGTCGGGAATCTGAGCCGGGAGTTCACGGGGCGCACTGGTCAGCCCGTCACTGCCCATGTATTTGTTGCTGTAGTCGTAGATCGCAGTCGACGACGAGCGAGTCGGCTTCTCGATGAGAGAGGACTCGAACTCCGGATAGGTCACAAACGAGATGTTCAGATCGAACAGGTCCTTGCGGTAGGGCTCGATGACGGCGCCGTCGCGAAGATAGGGGCTGGTGGTGGTCAAAGCCACCGCCGTTGCATAGTCGTCGACGACCTCAATGCCGATCGAGGAGCCCCCGAAACGCGGCTTGACGATGTAGGGCGGCTCGAAGTCGGGTTCCCAGCCGGCAACCACGAGGCGCCGCGGCAAGGCGGGCAGGCCCACGTCGGCCATCAACGCGCCGAAAGCGAATTTGTCCATGCCCAGGGCGGCAGCAGCCGGCGTCGAACCGGTCGCCGGAACCCCCATCATCGCGAACAGGCTTTGAGCGCCGCCGCTCTCCCCCGCGCCGCCATGCAGGGCCAACAGCACCACACCCAATTCCACCGGTCGCTTTCGCATGCCCTTGACGGGAAGGAAGCTCAACTCACCGTGGGCCAACCGGATCTCCAGCTCGGTGCTGCCCTTGGGGGCGCCCTCGAGGTAGTCGCGAGCCTCGGTGTCGGCCGGCACCAGGTGCCAGGATCCGCCCCGGTCCCAATACACGCATTGAACGCTGTCGCCGGATTCAGCCAACACCCGCTCGCACTGCAGACCACTCAGGATCGAGATGTCGTGCTCGGCCGACGGGCCTCCGAACAGCACGGTAATCAATTCACTCACCTATTCACGCCTTTCCCGACAGCTCGTCATCAGTGTGCGCACAACGTCACGCGTAGTGATCCGGCAGGTCATTCTCGTACAGAACGACATCATGCTCTTTGAGCCGCGCAGACACGGCCTCGGTCGCCTCATCCCGGCTCTCGAAGCACAGTACTTTGCCTGGCCCGTCCGCTGCACCACTGAGCAGCGCGCGCCGGTTGGTCCAGCCGACGATCACCAGGGTGTGGTTCGGTCGACTCACCGCCAATCGGGCCAGATCGGCATTGCGCTGGGCCTGTTTGCTCCCCAACTCGACCATGCCCGGGGTCACGACGTACAGCCGGCCGTCGCCGGCCAGCCGCTCGGCGGCGCCACGCACGGCGTGGGCGGCACCGGTGGGGTTGGAGTTGTAGGTGTCATCGATGACCGAAATCCCTTGGGGGCCCTGCACCAGCTCAGCGCGATGCGGCGCGCCGGGCAGCGTCCGCCGGGCGAACATCGACGCAGTGGGAGTGACATCCAGGGCCCGTGCGACACCGATCGCGCACGCCAAGTTGATGGGATGGCCGAACTGCTGGGCGGGGATGCTCACCAGTTCGTCACCGCCGAGCACGATGCGCCACTGACCATCGACGGCGGCCACCGCAACATCGGCCTCGGCAGCACCGTGGGTCGAGCACCGCACCACCCGGCGGTCTGTTTCGAGTCGATCAGCCAGTTCGGCCAGTTCCGGCTCGTCGATGTTGAGCACGATCGCCGGTGCCTTCTCGGTGATCTCCGACTTGGCGCGCACGATGGTCGCCCGATCCTTCATCCGGGAAAGGTGCGCCTCCCCTATCGAGGTGATCACCGCGACGGTCGGCGGGAAGGAGGTGCACAGTTTGCGGATCTCGCCAGGGCCGTAGGTGCCCATTTCAGCAATCAGCACCGAGGTGCCGGGACGAAGCTGATCGTTGATGGTGCGGGAGAGCCCCATCAGATTGTTGAAGCTTCCCGGACTGGCCAGCACCGTCTGGGATCCGGACAACACGAAGTCGACGTACAGCTTGGTGGAGGTCTTTCCGTACGAGCCGGTGATGCCGACCACCGTGGGATTCACCTTGGCGAGGTTCTGCTCGGCCTGCCGGACGAAGCGCGAGGCCAGCGAAGCCTCGACCGGACTCATGATTGCCAACCCCAGATCCACGAGCACGGGAGTCAGCGCCGCAACCACCATGGTCAGCGGCGCAAACACGAGGAACGTCACAGCCAGGCTGATCAGTTGCAGCACCGCGACCGCCGCCAGCATTCGCTTGGCTCGAGCCGTAAGCACCAGGGACGCCTTACTGCCGCGAATGCCCAGCCCAACAGGCCAGAAGACCAGCACGATCGCTGCTGCTATCGACACCAGCGGGAGAACGAACCCAACGAGTGTCAGCACCACGACCGCGATGGCCAACCCGGCATTCACTGGACGCTTCACCAGCCACAGCCCTGCGAAGGTCGTCGCCTCACCCGGGACGTAATGCTCGCGCTGTGCGACACGCAGCCACCGCGCGTCGGCCACCACGATGGCAGCGACAGCAGCAACCAGCACCAGCCAGTCGACCCAGGTCATGCGCTCACACTCCTCAACGCCGCCCGCAGCGGCTCAGCAAGATGGTCATCGAGTTGGTGGGTGGCCCCGTCCACGACGGTCAGTTCGGCAGCCTCACCGAGAATTCCCCGTGCCGCCTGGGCAATCGCCACCGGTACCTCGGTGTCGTCGGCGCCCCACACCATCACCACGGGAATGCCCGCCTCGGCGATCATGCGGAGCTGATCGGCATAGTCCTCATTCACGGCGCTCACCATGATCGTCCGCATCACACCGACCGCGGCTCGATAGTCCGCCGAGCCGTACCGCTGGCGATAGGCCTCCATGCGCGCATCGCCGAGCAACTGGTGCGCATGCAGCCAGCGTGCCATCCGGTAGCCGACCTTGGGTTTGCCGCCGCCGCTGCGTCGCAGCAGGGGCACCCCGGTAAGGACCAGGGCCCGCACCTTCTGTGGTGCCAGTGCCGCCATCTGGATCGCGATGCGACCCCCGAAAGAATGACCTGCCAATACCCGAGTCTGGCCATCGGGCAGGCCTGCGAGCAAGGCTTGCGCGTAATCCAGAGTCGTCCACGGCGTGTCTGGTGCACTGGTGGCACCAAAGCCGGGAAGGTCGAAGGAAACGGCGTCGCGATCGAAGAGCACCGGCTCCCAGTCGCGCCGACTACGACCCCAGCCGTGCAGAGCCCACACCTGCGATTCGGGGTCACCGTAACGCTCGGCCATCATTCCGGTTCCGGGTACGGATATCAGCAC
>DMIX01000296.1 GCA_003451975.1 Propionibacteriaceae bacterium | reverse complement strand
ATCTACGCCGACGAGGCGCTGTGGACGGCGAAGATCCACTACGACACGCCGGCGAACCGGCTCAGCGCACAGCGGGTGAACCGACTGCTGGATGCGGCGACGGCGGTCATGTCGGCGGCCCTGGCCGAAGGCGGTACTTCCTTCGACGCGCTCTATGTCAACGTGAACGGTAGTTCGGGCTACTTCGGCCGTTCACTGGCTGCCTATGGACGCGCCGATTTACCGTGTTTGCGCTGCGGGACGCCCATCATCAGGGAAGCCTTCACCAACCGCTCCTCTTACCGCTGCCCGCGTTGCCAGCCCCGGCCCAGAGTGGCTGGCGAGTGAGTGTGGTGACGGGCGTATATTCTTCGCACTTGTGAGCTTTGGCGAGGTCTACAAGCGGTACCGACACGTGTTGCGGCAGTTCATTAAGTTCGGCATGGTCGGCGCTGCCGGGGTGGCGGTCAACATGCTGGTCGCCATCCTGATGAACAAAGCCAACGGCGGCACCGTGAACGCCCAGCGGGTGCTGTTCGCGATTCCCGGCACTGAATTCAACTTCCGCTACACCTCGCTGGTCTGGATCGTGGCCTTCGTGGTCGCCAACATCTTCAACTTCCAACTGAACCGGACCTGGACTTTCCGCGGCACGGCCAAGGCGCCGTGGTTCCACGAGTTCTGGCCATTCTTGGCCGTCGGTAGTGCTGCGGCTTTCCTCGGCTTGTTCATCAAGATCGGCTTCACCAACCCCACCTCGCCGCTTTATCTGCCGTCCCCGTGGTTCCACGAGGACACCGGCTTGCATTCGCGCGAGTATTGGGCGCAGTTGTTGACTATCTTCATCACCATGCCGATCAACTTCGCGGCCAACAAGCTGTGGACCTTCCGCCACGTCCGTCGCCGCTACGCCCGTGAGCAGCAGGAGGTGAACGGCTGACATGTATCTCAAGAGCCTCACCCTGCGCGGCTTCAAGTCTTTCGCCTCTAGCACGACCATGGTCTTCGAACCGGGAATCACCTGCGTGGTGGGGCCTAACGGTTCGGGAAAGTCCAATGTGGTGGACGCGCTGGCTTGGGTCATGGGTGAGCAGGGTGCCAAGTCGTTGCGGGGCGGCAAGATGGAAGATGTCATCTTCGCCGGTACCTCCGGACGGGCACCATTGGGGCGTGCTGAGGTATTGCTGACGATCGACAACACCGACGGCGCGCTGCCGATCGACTACACCGAAGTGACGATTAGTCGCACCATGTTTCGTAGTGGCGGCTCCGAATACGCCATCAACGGCACCCCCGCTCGGCTCTTGGACGTTCAAGAGTTGCTCAGTGACTCCGGCATCGGTCGCGAGATGCACGTGATCGTGGGGCAGGGCCAGCTCGATTCCATTCTGCAGGCGACACCGGAGACCCGCCGTGGCTTCATCGAGGAAGCCGCCGGGGTCCTCAAGCATCGCAAGCGCAAGGAGAAAGCCGAGCGGAAGCTGGAGTCCACCGAGGGGAATTTGCATCGCCTCAACGATCTGCTCAGCGAGATCCGACGCCAGCTCAAGCCGCTGGGTCGGCAGGCCGAGGTCGCTCGCAAGGCGGCCGTGGTGCAGGCCGAAGTGCGTGACGCCAAGGCCCGCCTGTATGCCGATGATTTGCACCAGGCCAAGCAATCGCTGGCCACCGAGTTGGAAGCCGAAGCTGAGCTGAAGCGCCGTCGACAGGAGCTGGAGTCCCAGCTCGACCAGGCCCGCGCCGCCGAACAAGCCGCCGAGGCCGCCAGCCGGGAGGCGCTGCCGCGGCTGACCGAGGCACAGGAAACCTGGTACGCCTTGGCCGGGCTGGCCGAGCGGGTGTCCAGCACGGCCACGATCGCCGGGGACCGGCTGCGCAATGCCCAATCCATCACCACCGAGGAACGCCCCGGACGCGATCCCGAAGCGATCGAGCGCGAGGCCGCCGAGGTTCAGGCAGCCCAGGCCGAGCTTGCTACCGAGGTCGAAGCGTTGAATGCTGCGCTGGCGCTGGCTACCGAGCACCGCCAGCAGGCCGAGGCGGTCAATGCCGAGGCCGAGCAGCAGTATGCGGCACAGCAACGCGCCATCGCTGATCGGCGGGAGGGATTGGCTCGGCTGGTCGGTGAGGTCAACACCCTGCGCAGTCGCGTCGAAGCAGCCGGTGCCGAGATTGACCGGCTGGAACAGGCCGGCGATCAGGCCAGGAAACGCGGCGAGGAAGCCCGCCGAGATTTTGCTGTGCTGGAAACGCGGCTCGCCGGGCTGAGTGCCGGCGAGTCCGGACTCGATGCGGCCTATGAGAGTGCCGCAGCGCAACAGTCCGCCGCAGCAGCCGAGTGGGAACGACTCCAGGACGCCCACCGTGCCGCGACCGCCGAACGCGGCGCCTTGGCTGCCCGCGCCGAAGCGCTCGCCGTGGGCCTCACTCAGCGCGACGGCAGTTCGGCGCTGCTGGCTGCCGGTGACCAACTCGACGGCTTGCTCGGCTCCGTGGCTGCGCTGATTACTGTCGATACCCGGGACCAGGCCGCTATCGCCGCTGCCCTCGGTGCCGCCGCCGACGCGGTAGCCGTGACCGGCGTTGACGCCGCTGTCCAGGTGTTCGACCACCTGAAGGCCGAGGACTTGGGGCGCGCCGGGATGCTGCTTGGTGGTGCGCCGGTCAATCCAGGGGAGTGGCCGGACCTGCCCGGCACCGCCCGCTGGGCGGTGGACTCCATCAGGTGTTCGGATGAGCTGCGTGGACCGCTGCATCGGTTGCTCTTCAAGGTGGCGGTGGTCGACGATCTCGACCAAGCCCGCTCCCTGGTGGATCGACTCCCCGAGATCACCGCCGTCACCACCGATGGGGACCTGCTCAGCTCCTGGTTCGCCGCAGGCGGATCGTCGGCCACACCCTCGGTCATCGAGGTACGGGCAGCCATCGACGAGACCAACGCCAAGCTGGAGGCTGCGCAGGCTGAGTCCGAGCGGCTGCGCTTCGCTGTCGCTGAGGCCGGCGAGAAGGCGGCCCAGGCCACTGCGGTAACCGAGGCGGCCTTGGCGCGGCTGCACGAGTCCGACGCCGAGTATGCAGCGTTGGCCGAAGAGGCCGCCGTGTTGAACCAATCAGCAGCAGCCGCCCGGGGCGAGGCCGGACGGCTCACCGCAGCCGCCGAGGCGGCTATCGCCAACCGCGACCAGGCTTTGACGCACTTGACCGAGTTGGAACACAGGTTGGAGTTGGCCGAGGCTCAAACTGAACTCAGTGAGGCCGATCCGACCGAGCGGGATCGCAGTTCCGATGTGGCTCGGGCTGCACGATCGGCAGAAATGGACTCTCGGTTGGCCCTGCGCACCGCCGAAGAACGTGCTCGAGCCCTGGCTGACCGCGTGAACGGCCTCACTCGCGCTGCTCAGGCCGAGCGTGACGCCCGCGCCCAGGCTGCCGCCCGCCGGGAGCAGCTACGGCGCGAAGCCGACAGCGCCGCCTCGGTCCTGCAGGCTGCTGAATGGCTGAGCCGTCGCCTCGCCAACTCCCGCACCCTGGCTGAAGTGGAGCGCACCAATGCCCAGGCCGCCCGTAACGCGGCCGAATCCGATCTGAGCGCGGCGCGGCAACGCAGTCGCGAGTTGGCCCGCGCGTTCGAGGGCATGGTCGACACCGTCCATCGTGACGAGTTGGCGCGCGCCCAGCAGCAGATGAAGATCGAAGCCCTCGCTGAACGTGCCATGGCCGAGCTGGGCCTGGAGGTCGAGACGCTGCTGGCCGACTACGGTCCCGAGGTGCCGGTTCCGGTACTCATCAACCCCGACGGCGTTCCCTATGGCGACGATGACGAGCGGCCCGAACCGATCGCCTACCAGCGCGCCGAACAGGAGAAGCGGTTGCGAGGCGCCGAACGTGACCTGGCCGTGCTCGGCAAGGTCAATCCGTTGGCGCTGGAGGAGTTCGAAGCGCTCAGTGAACGTCACGGTTTCCTGGCCGAGCAACTCGTCGATCTGCGCAAGTCCCGCGAGGATCTGTTGGAGATCATCAACGACGTCGACATCCGGGTACAGGAGGTGTTCGCTCAGGCCTACGCCGACGTTGAGGTCGCCTTCGCCGACGCCTTTTCCCGATTGTTCCCTGGCGGCGAAGGCCGATTGGTGCTGACCGAGCCCGAGGAATGGCTGACCACCGGGGTGGAGGTGGAGGCGCGCCCGGCAGGTAAGAAGGTCAAGCGGCTCTCGTTGCTGTCCGGTGGCGAGCGGTCGTTGGTCGCGGTGGCCTTCCTGGTTGCCTTGTTCAAGGCCCGCCCCAGCCCCTTCTACATTCTCGACGAGGTCGAGGCGGCGTTGGATGATGTGAACTTGGGAAGGCTGTTGGAGATCTATCAGGAACTTCGCGACGACAGCCAGTTGCTGGTCATCACCCACCAGAAGCGCACCATGGAAATCGCGGACGCACTCTATGGCGTGACCATGCGTTCGGACGGCGTGACTACGGTGATCAGTCAGCGCCTGAGGGAAAGCTGAAGCTTGCCGGGGAAGTCCCTGAGGGGTGCGGGATGTGACCAGCGGTCGGGCATAATGGAGAACGCCGATCCTCGAAGGGGCCCATTGTGTTCGTGACCATTGTCGTAACAGCCGTGATCGTGGTTGTGGCCCTGGCGATTATCGCTGTTGTTGCGGTCGGAATGAATGGCGCGATGGCCGACAAGGCTCCCGAGCTCGCCGATGTGATGGCCAACACGGCTCGCCACCTCAACGGGGATGCCGAGCCGCCGAAGGTCCTGGTCGATCTGTTCGAGGAGATTCCCGAGTTGCGGCCCTCGGCCCGAAGCGCGGATTCCGCCTCAGCGGTGCGTCCCAGCCCGGCCCCGGCCTCGGATCGTCGCTGATCGACAGCGCACCCCACTAGACTCCCCGCGTGGAAATCTTCTGGTTCGTCCTCGGCGGGATTGTGCTGGCCATTGTGGTCGCAACCGTCACCATCCTCGTTGGGCGCAATCCCGAATTGCCCCCCGCCGAACCCGCAACGGAACTGCCATCCGAAGCCGATGAGCCGGGATCAGATATCGAGCAGGCTACGGACGCCCAGCCTCAGGCTGATGAGACCACCGGCGGCGCATCCGAAGCCGCCACCGATGTTCCCGAGCCGGCCGCGACCCGCTTGGTCCGGCTACGCCGCCGGCTGTCAGCGAGCAACAACCCGTTTGCACGAGGTCTGCTGTCGGTGTTGGCGGCTGATCGCATGGATGCCGAGGCGTGGGACGACCTGGAAGCGACCCTCATCAGCGCGGATCTGGGCGTCGGGCCCACCGAGGAACTGGTGGCCGCCCTACGACGTGAGCTATCCATCGACGGGGTTGCGGATCCCGAGGCGGCGCGGCGAGCGCTGCGCGCCGAGTTGCTCCGGCTGGTCGGCACCGACGCCGATCGGTCGTTGTCGATGCGCGGCGCCGACGGTGTCCCCGGAGTAATCCTGGTGGTCGGCGTGAACGGCACCGGCAAGAC
>DMIX01000337.1 GCA_003451975.1 Propionibacteriaceae bacterium | reverse complement strand
CTTCAATGTCGAGGGCGTAGACGAGCTCACCTTGTCCCCGGAAGCCCTTGCTGGCATCTTCGCGGGCACCATCACCAAGTGGAACGATCCCGCGATCACCGCTACCAACTCAGGCGCCAAGCTGCCGGCCGCCGCTATCAACCCGGTGCACCGCGCGGATGACTCCGGCACCACCGAGAACTTCACCGACACCATGAACGTGTTGGCTCCCTCGGTGTGGACTTGGGAGGCCGACGGCCTGTGGCCTGACGGCTTGAAGGGCGAGGCTGCCACCGGCACCTCCGGTGTGGTTCAGGCTGTGACCACCGGCACCAACATGATCGGCTACGCCGACGCTTCGCAGGCTGGCGAGCTGGGCACGGCCAAGCTCCTGGTGAACGGCACCGCTCAGGCCCCGACCGCTGAGGCTGCTGCAGCCATCGTCGACAACTCCCCGCTGGAGTCCGGTCGCGAGGCCAACGACCTGGCTGTGGCCCTGGACCGCAAGGCTGAGGGTGCTTACCCGGCCGTGCTGCTCTCCTACGCCATCGTGTGCCAGACCTACACGGACTCCGCCACCGCGAACCTGGTGAAGTCCTACGTCGGCTACATGGCTTCCGCCGAGGGCCAGGCCGCAGCCGCTGAGGCTGCGGGCTCCGCTCCGCTGTCGGCCAGCATGCAGGCCAAGGTCAAGACCGCCATCGATTCGGTCAAGTGACGAACTGAGCTGACAAGCTCGCTGACGGCGTCGGTAAGGTCTTCCCAACCGACGCCGTCAGTGCCGCTCAACTCAGAGTTCGATCACCAGCAAGGAAGACGCCTCTTCAATGACCAAGCCAGTGCTTGAAACCAGCACCACCGAGCCCGAGGGCATGCTGGCCTCCGACGGCCCGGATCCCAAGCGTCACGGCGATCCGGTCTTCCGCGGTTTCGCCACCGGGGCCGGAATCCTGATCCTGGCGATCCTGGCTGCCGTCGCCGCCTTCCTCCTCTTCCAGGGCGCTCCGGCCCTGATCGCCGATCCGGCCGCCCTCACCGAGCAGGGCTACGGCCCCTTCTGGGCCTGGGTCCTCCCCTTCATCTTCGGCACGCTGTGGGCGGCCATTCTGGCCCTGGTGATCGCCGTCCCGATCGCCATCGGCATCGCGCTGTTCATCTCCCACTACGCACCCCGGCGACTCGCCCAGCCCCTGGGCTATGTGATCGACCTGCTGGCCGCCGTCCCCTCTGTGGTCTTCGGCCTGTGGGGTGGCCTAGTGCTGGCCCCCGCCGTCGTCCCCCTGTACACCTGGCTCAACCAAAACCTGAGCTGGATCCCGCTGTTCTCCGGTCAGGTGTCGGGCACCGGCCGCACCATCCTCACCGCCGCCATCGTGCTCGCGACCATGGTGCTGCCCATCATCACCAGCCTGTGTCGTGAAGTGTTCCTCCAAGCCCCACGCCTCCACGAAGAAGCGGCCTTGGCACTGGGCGCAACCCAGTGGGAGATGATCAAGCTCGCCGTCTTCCCCTATGCCCGCCCCGGCATCATCGCCGCCATCATGTTGGGCCTGGGTCGCGCCTTGGGTGAAACGATGGCAGTGTCGATGGTGCTCTCGGGAAGTGCGAACATCACCATCCAAGTACTGACCAGCAACAACCCGAACACCATTGCGGCCGTCATTGCCCAAGGTTTCCCTGAGGCCTTCGGGCTCAAGACCAACGAACTGATTGCGGCCGGCCTGGTGCTGTTCGTGATCACCCTGGCAGTGAACATGGTCGCCCGCTGGATCGTGTCCCGTCGTGCCGCATACTCCGGAGCCAACTGATGACCACCTTGACTGAGTCCCTGAACCCCGGCGCATTGACGTCTGGTCGGCTGCCCCGCATGGCCGAACCGGGCATCCTGGTGGGCGCAGCCATCACGGGTCTCACCATCTCGGCCCTGATCGCTGGCGGAAACATCGCGCTGGGCGTCGTCCTGGCATATGTGATCTTCTTGGTCACCATCGAGATCGTGGCCCGCATCGTCGAGGGGCCCCGACAGGCGGCTGATCGCCGCGCCCGCAGTCTCATCGTGGGAGCCTTCGTACTGGCCTTGATTCCGCTGGGGTCGGTCACCTATGAAGTCGTCAAGAACGGTATGGCGCGCTTCGACGTCAACTATTTCTCGATGTCGATGCGCAACGTCGTCGGCGAGGGCGGTGGTGCCGCGCACGCCATCACCGGAACCCTGTGGGTGACCGGGATGGCCAGCCTGATCTCGGTACCGATCGGATTGATGACCGCCATTTACCTCTCGGAGTACGGCTCCCGCAGCAAACTGTCGCAATCGATCACCTTCTTCGTCGACGTCATGACCGGCATCCCCTCGATCGTGGCAGGTCTGTTCGCCTATTCGTTGATGGCCATGTTGTTCGGACCAGGCACCGTGTCAGGATTCGCCGGCAGCATCGCGCTATCGGTGCTGATGATTCCCGTGGTGGTCCGCTCCTGCGAGGAGTTGCTGCGGCTGGTGCCCAATGAGCTGCGCGAGGCCTCCTACGCGCTGGGCGTCCCCACCTGGCTCACCATCGTGAAGGTCGTGGTTCCCACGGCGATCTCCGGCATCGTCTCCGGCGTGATTCTGGCCGTGGCCCGCGTCATCGGTGAGACCGCGCCGCTGCTCATCGCCGCCGGTTTCACCGCTTCCCTGAACAACAATCCGTTCAGCGGCCCGATGATGACCCTGCCAGTCTTCGTCTACGACTCCTATGCCCATCCCGGAATCCCGCCCCAGGCCTACCTCGACCGTGCGTGGGCCGGCGCTCTGACGCTCATCGTGATCGTCATGGTGCTCAACTTGACCGGCCGGTTGATCGCACGCCGGTTCGCCCCCAAGACCGGACGCTGAGAAGAGAGAATCGCACCACAATGTCGAAACGCATCGAGATCACCGACCTCAACGTCTACTACGGCAGCTTCCGCGCCGTCGAAGACGTGTCCATGACCATCGAGCCCAAGGCGGTCACCGCCTTCATCGGCCCGTCCGGCTGCGGCAAGTCCACCTTCTTGCGCACCCTGAACCGCATGCACGAAGTGATTCCCGGTGCCCGCGTCGAAGGCGAGGTGCTGCTCGACGGCGAGAACCTGTATGGCCCCGGAGTCGATCCAGTGCGGGTGCGTCGCCATGTGGGCATGGTCTTTCAGCGCCCCAATCCGTTCCCCACGATGTCGATCAAAGAGAACGTCCTGGCCGGCATCAATCTGAACAACAAGCGCATGCCTGGTTCGGAAAAGGACGAGTTGGCCGAGCAGGCGCTCCGCGGCGCCAACCTGTGGGAAGAGGTCAAGAACCGCCTCGACCTGCCGGGGTCGGGTCTGTCCGGAGGCCAGCAGCAGCGGCTGTGCATTGCGCGCGCCATCGCGATGCAGCCCGAGGTACTCCTCATGGACGAGCCCTGTTCTGCCCTGGACCCGATCTCGACGCTGGCCATCGAGGACCTGATGAACGAGCTGAAGGATCGCTACACGATCGTCATCGTGACCCACAACATGCAGCAGGCGGCTCGCGTCTCTGATACCACCGCGTTCTTCAACATCGCCGGCACTGGCGCGCCCGGTCGGCTGATCGAGGTCGGTCCCACCGACAAGATCTTCTCCACCCCCGACGTCAAGGACACCGAGGACTACATCTCCGGCCGCTTCGGCTGATCCGCGGCACCCGACCCTTCGTCAAGCTCAGGGAACGGGCTTGCCCGCCGACCGGTGTGAGTGAACGGTTCAGTGGTCCATTTTCACAGGCGGGAAGCCTTCGATGGTCGCGCTCATCCCCCTAAACTCGGTGCGTGAGCATCGCGGGGTGGTATCCAGATCCGGGCGGACAGCCGGGCAAATTCCGGTACTGGAATGGCCAGACGTGGTCAGAGCAGGTCACCGATAACCCGGCCAGTACGCCGCCACCGCCCTTGGCTGCCGGACCAACTGCAGCAACGCCGTACGCGACGCAGTCCCGCAAACGCAACACCGGCTGGTGGATCGCCGGAGCCATCGGCGTGTTGGTCATCGGTTTGGTCATCTGGGGTCTCACGAGGGTTGTCCCCACCCTCACCGGCGGCGACAACCCCTGGGATCCCGGCGGCAACGCCACCTTCGACATTTGCGACACCGGCATGACGGGACCGGTAAGCACCCCCGCGATTCCGACCCGACCCGGTCAGGTAAGCACCCTGCATCTCTCCTACCCGACTCTGAGTACACCCTGGAATTCACCCAGCACCGACAATCGGGTGCCGTTCGGCACGGTCGTTGTCGGCCAGGTGGCCACAGACCAACTCGACTATGACGGCAACGGCAACAACTGGGTGTCCAGTGTGATCCTGGCCGACTTGGCGTCCGGTGATGGTTTCTCCAGTGCCCAGAACGCCGCCGAACTCAGCTACCGGTGCATCCTCGGCAAGTTCTACGGCGACAACACCGTCGACAGCAAGGTCGTGACTTCGGAGGCCCGCACTGTGGACGGGCATACCGCCTGGTACATCGAGGGCCAACTGAGTTTCAGCGTTCCGGGGCTCACCGCCACCGGGGAACGTGTCATCGTCCTGGTCGTCAATGTCAGCAACGACACCTACTCGATGTACTACGGGTCGGTGCCCAATACCAGCGAGGCGCGACTGCCCGAGGTCCGCGCCGCCTTGAAGGGACTTACGGTCTACGAATAGGCGGTGCGGCTCAGCCGCAGGTGATCAGCCCCAACGACTGCTTCAGGCTGAGTACCCGGGCCGTGGCCTGAGTCATCTTCCTGGCGAAGGCCGGGCTGGACTTGGCCTTGGCCACCAGCCCGCTGGTGAAGGAACTGGCCAGCCGGGGAGTCACCGTGATGGCCAGGTCACCTCCGGCAGAAACGAAGCGCACTGCTCGCTTCTTCGTGGGCACCTTGCTCACGGCGGCAGCGACGCCGAGGTCGTCGCTGATCACGACGTTCTCGAAGCCCCAGCTGCGCAGCAGACCGATCACCGTCGATGAGAACAAGGCTGGGTTCTTCGAGTCGATGCGGGTGTAATAGGCCGAGGAGACCATCACCGCATCGGCATCGTCAGCCACCGCATCGCGGAACGGACGCAACAGTGCCGAATTCGCCGTGGTGGTGGTGTCGGTCACCTTCGCGGCGAAGTCGGTGTTTCCGGTGACGGCGCCCAGGCCGGGAAAGTGCTTGACCGCGGTTGCGACGCGTCCGGCCGTCATGCCGTCGCGGAAGGCGGTCACCTTCACCGACACCGTTGCCGGGCTGGAACCATAGCCTCGCCCGAGCCGGGCGATCGGACGGTTCTTGC
>DMIX01000045.1 GCA_003451975.1 Propionibacteriaceae bacterium | reverse complement strand
AGCCTTACTTGCATGAAGCGAGGGATCGAGTTGAGCAAAGCTCCATTGCAGACGCCGCTCACCCTGATTCGAGCCGATGTCGACCCCGGCGCCTCCCAACGATTGAGTGCCCTCGGGCTGCGCGTCGGCTCCAGCTTCTCGCTGATCTCCAAGACTGCTGGCGGTGGTCGGGTGGTTCAGGTCGCCGGCTCCCGAGTCGCGGTAGGACGGACTCTGCTCGCCGGGCTCCGTGCCGAGGTAGCCGCCTGATGTCTGCGACCGACCACGACACCCTGTCGGAGGCCAAGGCCGAATCAGGAGCCGATGCCCCCGCGAAAGTCCACGTCGCTGTACCGAGGGTGGCCCTGCTGGTTCCCTCAGCCAAAGCCTGCTGTCAGACCTCGACGAGCATCTGCGCCGACCCGAACTCCCCGATCGTCGCCCTGGTCGGAGCCCCGAATGCCGGCAAGTCCACCTTGTTCAACGCTCTCACCGGAGCCAAGGTCACCATGGGCAACTGGCCCGGTACCACCGTCGAGGTGTCTCGCGGCCTCTGGAAGTCGAACCTCGCCGCTGCCAGCTGTGACTGTGACCACTGCGACTGCGAGCCCAGCGACGAGCCTCTCGACATCGCGCTGATCGATCTGCCCGGTACCTATTCGCTCGACCCACAATCACCAGACGAAGCACTCACCCGCGAGCTACTCATCGGCAAGCCGTCCGACCAGCGACCTGATCTGAGCGTGGTGGTCTGCGATGCGTCCCGGTTGACCGGGGGTCTCTACCTGGTCTCCCAGATTCGCGAGCAGGGCCTTCCCCTGGTGGTCGCGATCACTATGAACGACGTAGCGCGCAATCGCGGAATCTCGGTCGACACCGCCGCCCTCGCTCGCGAGATCGGCTGCCCGGTGGTGGCTATCGACCCGCGCCGGCGCAGTGGTCTGGACGCGCTGGCTGCCACGGTGCGCGATGCTTTCACCCAGCCGGCGCCTGCACCGCTACTGCTGGCGTCCGACGACAGCGAACTGGGCGCCGAAGACGCCCGCTTCACCTGGATCGCGGCAGTGGTGGAGGCGAGTTGCGCCGCCCCCGAGACCGCTGCCCGCACCCGGTCGGATCGCATCGACCGGTGGGTGACCGCGCCAGTATGGGGGCCGCTGATCTTCCTGGCGGTGATGTGGCTGGTCTTCCAACTCACCACTGCAGTAGCCGCACCGCTGCAGGACCTGTTGGACGGCCTGTTCAGCGGTCCGGTGACTGCTGGGGCTCAGTGGGCCTTGGCCGGATTGGGGCTCGGCGGGACCTGGGTTGAGGGCCTGGTGGTCAATGGCCTGATCGCCGGAGTGGGCATGCTGCTGACCTTCGTGCCCCTGATGACCCTGATGTTCGTTTTGCTGGCGGTTCTGGAAGACTCCGGCTACCTGGCTCGCGCTGCGGTGGTGACCGACCGGTTGATGCGCTCCATCGGGCTGCCGGGGCGCGCGTTCCTGCCACTGATCGTCGGCTACGGCTGCAATGTGCCAGCTATCAGTGGCACGCGCATCCTTCCCAATGCCCGCCAGCGGGTGCTGACGGCGTTGCTGGTGCCGTTCACCTCATGTACGGCACGGCTGACCGTCTTCGTGATGATGGGGTCGATCTTCTTCGGCGCCTACGCCGGCACCGCAGTGTTCGCGATGTATGTGCTCTCGATTGTGATCATCATTGCGGACGGACTGGCCTTGCGCGGCACCTTGTGGCGTTCGGAACCCATCGAGCCGCTGGTCATCGATCTGCCTGCCTATCAGGTTCCCACGCTGAAGCTGACGGCCTCGGTCACCTGGCTGCGACTCAAGGGTTTCCTGCAGACCGCTGGCGGCATCATCGTTGTCACCGTCATCGCGGTGTGGCTGCTGCAGTCGATTCCGACCCAGCCCGGTGAGAGGTTCGGTCAGGTGCCGACGGCCGATTCGGCCTATGGCGTGATGTCTCAGGCCGTCGCTCCGGTGTTTGCACCGGCCGGTTTCGGCTCGTGGGAGACCTCCTCGACCCTCATTGTGGGCTTCGTTGCCAAAGAGGCGGTGATTTCGTCGTGGGCCCAGACCTACGCCGTCGAGCAGCCATCGGACAATGCCGCGCCCGGTGACCTCGGCGCGGCAGTGTGGCAGAGCTTCAACGAATCTTCGGGGGGCCATCCGATTCCGGCAGCGCTGGCCTTCATGGTGTTCTTGATGGCCTACACCCCGTGCGTGGCGACGCTGTCGGCGCAGTGGCGTGAGGTCGGACCGAAGTGGACGCTGTTCGGCATGGCCATGCAGTTGACCGTGGCCTGGACCTTGGCCGTGGCTATCTTCCAGGTGGGGAGGCTGCTGATATGAGTGGCGCGCGCGTGCTGACCCCGCTGACGATCAGGCCGGCCGGTCCTGCCTCGGGTCCGTTGAGTGCGGTTCTTGCTGAGGTTTCGGCAGGCACTGCCACCGTGATCGAGATGTCACGTAACACTGGTTTGGGTGAAGGGTTGATCCGTACCGCGCTGGATCACCTGGTGCGTACCGGACGCGTCGCGTCCCAAGAACTTCCGATCGGCTGCCCGCCGACGGGCTGTGGGGGTTGCTCGGCAGCGGGTGGCTGTTCGGTCGCGAAGTAGGCCTCGACTACCAGATCTGTGGTGGCCGATGGCGATCCGACGGCGCTGTGGTGCGGTCGCGGTCGGATTGCGTCAACCGCTGCCATTGCTCTTGGGCACTGCGACGTCCGTCGTCGAGCAGTCGCAGCGCACGCAGCACCACCTTGGTGGCATCGATCGGTTCAGCAGCCATACCCCAACCCTTCCACCTCGCTACCCGTAATCAAAGTTGCTACAGGCGCGGAGGTAGCAACGTGAAGTGCGTGTAGCGAGGTGACGGGGGAATGATGGGGGGAGCGATAGGCTCGGGGGTTGTGAACGGCTCTGAGGCCCCGATCGGGGTGTTTGACTCCGGTTTCGGTGGACTTACCGTGGCTCGCGCTTTGCGTGACCAACTGCCCAACGAGGACATGGTTTACCTCGGTGATACCGCGCGGTCGCCCTACGGGACCAAGAGCATCGGCGAGGTCCGCGAGTATGCACTGGAATGCTTGGACTATCTGGCCGGCACCGGAGTCAAAGCGCTGGTGATCGCGTGCAACTCAGCGTCCTCGGCGGTGCTGCGGGATGCCCGGGAGCGCTACGACCTGCCGGTGGTCGATGTGATCCTGCCTGCGGCTCGTCGGGCGGTTCGGGCCACCCGAACCGGGCGTGTTGGCTTGATCTGCACCACCGCAACCGCGACTTCGGGCAGCTATGACGACGCGCTCGTCGCGGTGCGCGATGTCGAGTTGATCACCCAGCCGTGCCCATTGTTCGTTGAGTACGTGGAGGCGGGCATCACCAGCGGCCCGGAACTGATGCAGGCCGCTCGGGATTACCTGTTGCCGCTGCGCGAAGCTGAGATCGACACCCTCATCTTGGGATGTACCCACTACCCGCTGTTGGCGGGAGTGATCTCCTACGTGGTCGGCGACGAAGTCACCTTGGTGTCCTCGGCTGAGGAGTGTGCCCGCGAGGTGTTCGCCAACCTGGCTGATTCCGGCCTCCTGCACGACGCGCCGCGAACCCCGAAGCTGCGCTTCTTGACCACGGGGAGTCCGGAGCTATTCGCCGGCGTCGGTAGCCGACTGATGGGCGGTTTCGTGGACACCGTCGAGCAGATTTACACCATCTGAGGCTCAGCTGTATTCCGCCCTCGGATGAGGAAGGTGTTCGCTCCTCAGCCGGCCGGGCGTTCAGGTGGCAGTGGCTGTCACCGGGAGCAGCCCGCGCTCGCCGAAGACCTTCTTGGCCGTGAAGGTGGCATTCAGCGCTCGAGGGAAACCGCAGTAAACCGCTGAGTGCAGCAGGGCCTCCACGATCTGCTGCGGGGTCAGCCCGACATTCAACGCCGCATTGACGTGAACCTCCAACTGCGGTTCGCAGCCGCCGAGGGCTGTGAGCATTCCCAAAGTCACGAGCTGTCGGTCGCGGGGCTGCAATGCGGGACGGGAGTAGATCTCGCCGAATCCCCACGCGACGATCTGATGGCCCAGCTCGGGTGAGATCTCGGACAACGCGTCGATGACGTCGGTGCCAACGGCTCCGTCGATCTTCTTCAGCATGTGTAGGCCCTGCTCGAACTGCCGGCTGCGGGAATCTGATTCAGCCATCGGGGTTCTCCTTGTCGGTGGTGCCGGGTTCGGTGAGTGAAGATCGGTAGGTTGTGATCTTGTCCGCCAGTGCCTGTTCGTGGGCGGTGAGTCGAGCGATCTGTTCCTTGAGTGCCGTTTGATGCTCTTCCAGCAGCTGCAAGCGCGGCTCGATGGTGGAGTTGCCGCTTTCGCGCAAGGCGGCGTAGTGACGCATCTGTCTGATGGGCATGCCGGTCTCGCGCAGCCGCACGAGGAACCGGACCCACTCGATATCAGCAGCCCCGTACCGCCGTTGGCCACCGGAGTTGCGTGCCACCGGGCGGATCAGTCCAGCCCGCTCGTAATAGCGCAACGTGTATGCCGACAGCCCACAAGCGCAGCTCATCTGCGCCACCGTGAGGCCGTCCGAATCCGAAATCATGGGGGCAGCCTAAAAGTTGGAGCGCACTCTAAGTCAACCTCTGGTGTTGTGTGTTGTGCTTGCCGAGGGGCTCAGCCCAGCCTGGCCGGGTGTGAGTGCACCTTGAGATGCCCAGCGGCCCCCAACCTGACTCAGGCTGGGGGCCGCTGGGCGGGGGATATTTCCGTTAGCTCACTACTTCGCCACCGGCGGATTGCCAGGCGTTGATGCCACCGTCCAAGTCGTAGAACTGGGTGAACCCAGCTTGTGCCATGGCGGACATGGCGACCTTGGACCGGTTTCCGGACCGGCAATACACCGCATAGGTCTTGGACTGGTCCAAGGTGGCAATATTGCTCGTGAATCCGGCGTCCTCCACATCGACATTCACCGCGTTGGCCAGATGGCCGGCGGCGAACTCTTGTGGAGTACGAACATCGAGGATCACGGTGTCGGGCAACTTCGTCGCTGCTGCGAAGTCAGCCGGCGATACCGAAGATCCGGCCGCTGGGGCCGTCGCTGCGGTGGGCCCGGTCGTGGGGCTCAAGGGAGAGCTGGAGCACCCGACCAGAAGCGCGGCGACGGCCACCAGGGCGGCCAGCCTGGGGATGAGTTTCACCGACCGAAGCCGCCGAAGAGGCCACCGGAGCGGCCACCGCCACTAGATCCGTGGCCACTGCACCACTGGTCGGCCGGAACCATAGCCTTGATGGACGCAACATGCTGGCCACAACCGGACCAGGTGGTCTTGCCGCACTGACGACAACGGACCGGACTGCACATGGGATTCTCCTATCTCGCGGACACCGAAAACGATACCCCCCAGGGTATAGGGGATTCAAATCGTGTCCGCCTTTTGGGCAGTGGGGCCTTGGCCTGTCGCCGACATCGCTGCCGATAAGGTGGCGACATGGCAGACACCCGAATCGATGGTCGCACACCTGATCAACTCCGTAATGTTCGTATCACTCGAAACTGGCTGGATCATGCCGAGGGCTCGGTGTTGGTGGAGTTCGGTGCCACCAAGGTGTTGGTGGCGGCCTCGGTTACCGAGGGGGTGCCGCGCTGGCGCAAGGGCAGTGGTCTGGGCTGGGTGACTGCCGAATACGCGATGCTGCCGCGAGCCACCAACACCCGCAGTGACCGCGAGGCCGTCAAAGGACGCATCGGTGGTCGAACCCACGAGATCAGCCGCCTGATCGGACGCAGCCTGCGGGCCGTCATTGACTATGCAGCACTCGGGGAGAACACCATCGTGTTGGACTGTGATGTGCTTCAGGCCGACGGCGGCACACGCACCGCATCCATCACCGGGGCCTATGTTGCACTGGTCGATGCGGTGTCTTGGCTGCGTCAGCGAGAACTCCTGGTCGGTGAACCGCTGACGGGCTCGGTCGCGGCGGTATCGGTCGGTGTGGTCGGTGAGGACGCACTGCTGGATCTGTGCTACACCGAGGATTCCACTGCCGAGGTAGATCTGAATGTGGTGGCCACCGGCACCGGGGATCTGATCGAAGTCCAAGGCACCGCCGAAGGCACGCCCTTCACCCGTGCCATGTTGGATCGGCTGCTTGATCTCGGGCTGGCCGGTTGCCGGCAACTCACCGACGCGCAAAGTGAGGCATTGGCTCGATGACCGTGATCGTGGTGGCAACCCATAACGCAAAGAAGGCCACCGAATTGCACCGAGTGCTGACTGCCGCACAGGTGAGTGCCGAGGTGAAGGCGCTGCGCGACTTTCCCGCCTATCCCGAGCCCGCCGAGACCGAGCGGACCTTCGAGGGCAACGCCTTGATCAAGGCGCGCGCCGCGGCCGCGGCCACCGGAGTGATCGCTGTGGCCGACGACTCCGGTCTGGAAGTGGATCTGCTCAATCGGATGCCCGGGGTTCGCTCGGCACGGTGGTCGGGGCCGGATGCCACCGACGAATCCAATCTGAACCTGCTGTTGGCCCAACTGCACGACACCGCCGAGGAGGATCGCACCGCCCGGTTCGTCTGCGCCATGGCCATGGTCACTCCCGAAGGCACCGAGCGTCTGGTGCGGGGCGTCATGGAAGGCCGCCTGGTGCTCGAACCCCGCGGGAAGAACGGCTTCGGCTACGACCCGATCTTCATCGCCGAGGGGTACTCCAAGACCAACGCCGAACTCGAACCCGAGGTCAAGGACGCCATCAGCCATCGCGGCAAGGCCGTCCGTAAGATGGTGCCACTGTTGAAGAAACAACTGGGGAAGCGATGAAGCAATACCTGGACATGCTCGACCGGGTGCTGACCGAAGGCGTGGCGAAGTCCGATCGCACCGGCACCGGAACGCTGAGCGTGTTCGGTCACCAGATGCGGTTCAACCTGGCTGAGGGTTTCCCGCTGCTGACCACCAAGAAGCTGCATACCCGCAGCATCTTCGGCGAACTGCTGTGGTTCCTGCGCGGTTCGACGAATGTGGCCTGGCTGCAGGAAAACCGCATCAGCATCTGGGATGAATGGGCCGACGACAACGGCGACCTCGGCCCGATCTACGGCTACCAGTGGCGATCATGGCCGACTCCGGACGGTGGTCATGTCGACCAGATCAAGGGGGTCATCGACTCCATCCGCAACAACCCCGACAGCCGCCGACACATCGTCAGCGCCTGGAATGTCGGTCAACTCGACCAGATGGCACTGCCGCCGTGCCATGCCTTCTTCCAGTTCTATGTAGCCGACGGCAAGCTGAGCTGCCAGCTCTACCAGCGTTCGGCCGACACCTTCTTGGGGGTGCCCTTCAACATCGCCTCCTATGCGCTGCTCACCCACTTGATCGCACAGCTCACCGACCTTGAGGTCGGCGACTTCGTGCATACCCTGGGCGACGCCCACCTGTACCTGAACCACCTCGAGCAGGCCAGGCTGCAGCTGACGCGGGAACCACGTCCGCTGCCGAAGCTGGTGTTGAATCCGAACGTGACCGACATCGATGCCTTCGAGCTCAGTGACATCGAGATCATCGACTACGACCCGCACCCTGGGATTAAGGCGCCGATCTCGGTATGAGTACCCGGATCATTGCGATTGCCATCGTCGCTGCCAACGGGGTACTCGGCGACGGGGAACGCCAACCCTTCGAGTTCGCCGAGGACTGGGCCCGCTACAAGAAGGTGACCAGTGGGCACCCCATGATCATGGGACGACGCACCTTGGATGCCATTGGACGCTGGCTGCCCGGACGCACCACCATCGTGGTCACCAGTAAGCCCGACGACGTGGAGCTTCCCACTGACGGCAAAGCCACCGGATTCGCAGTGTCCTCGGTGGAGGCCGCCGTGGACCTGGCGCGCAGTCTGGACGACGACGAGGTGTACGTGGCCGGTGGCGGCAGCATCTATGCCCAGGCGTGGCCTTTCCTGACCGATCTGGATCTCACCGAGGTGCACGCCGAGGCCGAAGGGAGCGTCCACTTCCCCGAGATGGCTGCGGCCGAATGGGTCGAGGTGCGTCGTGAGCCGCACCAGGAGTTCGACTTCGTGGGCTATCAGCGCGTGGAGTAGTGGTGCGCAGCACGGCCAGCATTTTGCATCTGGACCTGGACGCCTTCTTCGCAGCAGTGGAGCAGCGCGACAAGCCTTCGCTGCGCGGCAAACCGGTGATCGTGGGAGGAGTGGGACTGCGTGGAGTGGTCTCCACCGCGTCCTACGAAGCCAGGGTCTTCGGGGTGGGCTCGGCCATGCCGATGCACGAAGCTCGGCGGCGCTGCCCGAACGCGGCCTATCTGGCCGGGCGCTTTGGTGCCTATCGTGAGGCGAGTCAGATTGTCATGGGGCTGCTGCGGGAACTCTCGCCGTTGGTCGAACCGCTCAGTCTGGATGAGGCCTTCGTCGACCTGGCGGCCGGTTCCAGCCGGGCGTTGGATGATGCCTCCCTGCTCGAGCTGGCGCGACGGCTGCGCGCCGACGTTACCGAGGCGACCGGTGGCCTGACTGCTTCGGTTGGGCTGGGCACCTCGAAGTTCATTGCCAAGGTCGCCAGTGAACTCGCTAAGCCCGATGGCATCCGCCTGGTCAGTGCAGGTACTGAACTGGCCACGATCGCGCGGCTGCCGGCCCGGGCCATCCCGGGCGTCGGGCCGGCCACCATGGAGCGACTGTCCCGGTTGGGGGTGGTGACCATTGCCGACCTGCGCGCGCTGAGCGAGGCTGAACTGATTCGTGAGTTGGGTCGCGTTGGTGGTGAACATCTGCATCGCCTGGCCAAGGCTGAGGACGAGCGCGACGTCAAGCCTGAGCGTGAGACGAAGTCAATCTCGGTCGAGGACACCTTTGAACACGACATTGCCGACCTGGCCGTGTTGACTCAGGTCGCCGAGCGGCACGCGGCGAGCGTGGTAAAGCGCCTTGTGGAGGCGGGACTATTCGCTCGGACGGTCACTATCAAGGTGCGCTACCCGGACTTCTCGTCGGTGAGCCGCTCACGCACCCTCAACGGTGCCACGGATCGAACCGAGATCGTGGCGCAGGTCGCAACCGAACTCCTGCAGGGCCTCGACCTCAGCGGCGGTGTCAGGCTGCTCGGCGTCGGGGTCTCCGGCTTGGTGGAGACTGCGCAGGAGCCGCTGTTCGATGTGGAGTCTGGGCCCGCCATCCGAGTGGTCGAAGAGACCGATGTGCCGGTGAACAGGCATCCGCGTGACTGGCTTCCCGGTACCGATGTGAGTCACGACGAGTTCGGTGCTGGTTGGGTATGGGGATCGGGTCTGGGGAAGGTGACGGTCCGCTTCGAGACTGCCGATACCGGGCCCGGCCCGGTACGCACCTTCGCGGTGGATGATTCCGCGTTGCACCCACTGGTTCGCTGAACATGCACCCCCGCAGTTCTCGGTAGACTCTGCCGAGTTGCCGGGGTGGTGGAATTGGTAGA
>DMIX01000339.1 GCA_003451975.1 Propionibacteriaceae bacterium | reverse complement strand
CCAGCATCAGTAGGGCCGCGGCCCGGGCCCGGCGCTGTCCGAGTGCCGGATTGGCCGGCAAGTCGCGGAAGTAGCCAAAGGTCGCACCGGTTGGGTCCACCTGATGCTGGTCGCGGGCGAACCGGGAGGCCGGGCGGCAGACATCGTGGTTTCCCAATACCCACGTGGCTGCGGCGCCGACTTCGGTGTGGGTCGCGATGGTGTCATCGATCACGGCCCGCAGGTGGTCGGGCAGCCACGGGGCCAGCAGAAACTCGAAGTTGAACGCCGTGTGCAGTTCGTCCGGACGCAGATAGGCCGCCACCCGATCTGAGCGTCCCACCCAGATCTCGCCGCAGTAGGCCCGAGGCGGGTCATACTCGTCGGCGATCGCCCGCCACTGCCGGTAGATCTGGTGAACATCGGTGCGATCCCAATGAGGATGCTCAACGCTTACCGGCTGATCCACCGGGACCGGCCACACGAAGTCGCCGATGTTGCTCATTTCGGGATCCTTGGTCAATCCGTAGGCCACATCGATGCGGAAGCCGTCGACGCCGCGGTCGAACCAGAAACGCAGGGTGTCCTCGAACTCGGCGCGAACGTCAGAGTTGGTCCAGTCGACGTCCGGCTGGCCGGGGGTGAACAGATGCAGGTACCACTCGCCGGGGCTGCCGTCGGCATTCGTCGTGCGGGTCCAGGCTGGCCCGCCGAAAGTGCTGCGCCAATCGTTGGGCGGCAGCTCGCCGTTCTCGCCCTTGCCGGGACGGAAGTAGTAACGAGCCCGGGCGGCCGATCCCGGGGCACCGGCGAGCGCCTCCTGGAAGAAGCGATGATGATCGGAAGTGTGGTTCGGCACAATGTCGAGAATCACCTTCAAGCCCCATCGGTGGGCTTCGGAGATCATGGCGTCGGCCTCGGCCAGGTCACCGAACACCGGCTCGATGTCGCGGTAATCAGACACGTCATAGCCGGCGTCGGCCATCGGCGAGGGGTACCAGGGATTGATCCAAATCGCATCGACACCCAGGTCGGCGAGGTAGGGCAAGCGACTGCGAATGCCGGCGATGTCGCCGACACCGTCGCCGTCGGCGTCGACGAAGCTACGCGGATAGACCTGATAGGTGACCGCCCTGCGCCACCATGCCTGCATCTCGGGGGAATCCATGACTCACGACCGTAGCTGCAATCGTCGATGAATTCCTGTACAGGTGCTAAAAGCGCCACCTCCAGAACAACGGGACGTACCCCATGGAGGCTTCACAGCCGTTTCATCGTGGCTTCACACGGCACGGCTTCTATGGAGCCATGTCCACAGCCACCAACTCCGGCCAGCGTCGGCCGAGCAAAGCCCTGCAGCGCCTGCGCGATATGCGACGCACCACCCTGGCTCGTCGAATCGTTCAACTCGGCTTCGCGGTGTTCATTCTGGTGACCGCCTTCAAGCATCAATCCGAGGAGGCTTCCGGCGCTGCCTCCGTTGACGCCCTGTGTCCCTTCGGTGCCGTGGAGACCCTGCTCACCTGGATGACCACTGGGACGCTGATCACCAAGATCCACACCTCGAACCTAGTGCTCGGGTTGGCTGTGCTGATTGCGATCCTGCTGGCCGGTAATGCCTTCTGCGGCTGGATCTGCCCGCTGGGCACCGTCCAGGACTGGCTGTGGAAAGCCGCTCGGGCCTTGCATCTTCCGCAGTGGCGACCCGCCGAGCGCACTGACCGGGTGCTGCGCCAAGGACGCTTCGTCGTGTTGGGGCTGGTCATGCTGATGAGCTACTTCAGCGGGCAACTGTGGTTTGCCGATTACGACCCCTACGTGACCATCTTCGGGCTGCGCTGGTTGTTCGAATGGAACGAGGTGATTGCGATCGCGGTCGGCATCACCACGCTGGTCCTGCTCGGCTCCCTGTTCGTAGAGCGACTCTGGTGCCGCTACCTCTGCCCGCTCGGGGCGGTCTTCACCGTGCTGGGGCGGTTCAGCTTCCTGCGGATCCGACGCAATGCCGAGGTCTGTACCGATTGTGAACTGTGCGACAAACCTTGCCCAGTGGGAATCACGGTCTCCAAAGCCGATCCGGCCGTCCACCCCGACTGTGTGGGATGTCTGGATTGTGTGGCGGCTTGCCCGGTCAAGGGCGCCCTCACCGTCGGGCCACCGGTCGCGGTGGCCGCCCTGCTCAACAACTCCGACCAAAGGACCAGATGATGAAGAAGAAGACCAGATGGCTGCTGCCGCTGCTGTGGGTCGCAGTGATCTTCGGCACGGTAGGAGTCACCCAAGCCATGGGGCTGTGGCAGACCTCCGGACGCGACCCCGTCGTCGCCAGCCAGCTGACCACCGCTGACATCAAGGGCTGGATGACAGTGCAGCAGGTCGCCGACGGCCTCGGCATCGATACCGCGGTAGTGCTGGAGGCCGTCGGCGATCCCAGCAACACGGTGACCGCGAGCACTGCACTGAAGGACATCGAGCCGATCGTGCCTGACTTCTCGGTGGTCGACCTGCGCACAGCACTCGACGAGAGACTCTCCGGAACTGCGAGCCCCACCGACGAGCCGACCTGACCCGGCGCCGCAAGCCGGGCAGCGCCACGTGGGTCAGCGTTGTCGCTGATCTGCGACATTGCTGCCACCATGCTGCGAAATCCGTTTCCTAGATTGAGTCCTGAGGCGGTCGCACACACAGCGCCCCCAGGAATCGAGGAGACGACGTGAACGAGTCGAACTACACCATGTACGAGCCGACGCCGGTGTATTACCCGAATAACGTGAAGCCACCGCTGAACAGTCTGGCCATGGTGTCCCTCGTTACCGGTGTGCTGGGCGGGGCGGTTGTGCCGGTGATCCTGGGTCACGTGGCTTTGGCGCAGATCGCCACGTCCGGAGAACGGGGGCGTTCTGCCGCAATCGTCGGGTTGGTGCTCGGATACCTTCAGATCGCAGTCTTTGCGATTGTCATCCTCGCGGGTTTGCTCGACTCCTAAACCGTGGCCAGTGGCGATCCCACCGGTGGGGTATACCGACCCCCATTGTTCTTCGGGCGCAACCCACTATGCTTTCCGACCAGGCGCCCGAGGCAATGGGGGAATCCGGGCCTAATCGAAATAGCTGGCATGGTGCGATCGCGCCGTGCCAGAGGATCGGGCAGGGCGACATGATGCGAGCAGGGCGAGCGCGGCGCTGGTTTGGCGGACTGTCCGCTGCCGTCTTGGTGTTGAGTGGTTGCAGCGTGGAGCTAGTCTCCGTCAACCCACCCGATCAGCCGCCGGCCGACCTGCAAAGCCCATCGGCCAGTTCCACCCCGACTGCCGCAATCGGCGCAACCACACCGGCCGCATCAGCACCCAGTCCGGCATCGACCTACCACAAGCCGGATGACCCCACTGAGAAAGACCTGGCCCAGCGCTCCTATTACGCCGACGAGATTGAGGTTACGACCGGCTGCCCGGGGGGCAAGCTCACCCTTGACCAAAGCAGTCGAGTCACCGCGATCACGGAAGACTGCCATGAAGTGCGGGTGACGGCACCATTCACGACCTTGCTTGCCGAGAAAATCGACACCTTGATCGTGGAAGACACTGCCAGCTTGGGTCACTTCATCATTCGTGAAATCGGAACGGCGCGCATCGATGCGCCGTTCAATCACGTCTATTGGGATCGGGGCAAACCGCAGTTGAAGGTGAGTGGCTTCCGCTGTGTCGTCAAGCCGAATCCGGTACCGGAGTAAACAATGGCTGAACCAATCCGAGTGCTTCTGGTCGATGACGAGTCGGCCATCACCGATTCATTGGGCGCTTTTCTCACCGATGCCGGGTTTGACGTGCGCGTCGCGGACGACGGCATCGCAGCGCTTGCAGCAACCGCCTCGTGGCGTCCGTCGATCATCGTGTGCGATGTGATCATGCCTCGCCTGGATGGCCGGGGCGTGGTCCGCGAGTTGAGGCAACAAGGAGATTGGACGCCGCTGATTCTGCTCACCAAGGTCGACGCCACCCCTGAGCGTTCAGCAGCTCTGGACGAAGGCGCCGACGACTATCTGAGTAAGCCCTTCGACCCCGACGAGTTGGTCTCGCGGATTCGCGCTGTGCTGCGCCGAGCCACCGCCGGGGCCCCTCCCTTGAGCGCCGCTGATCGTCTGGTGGCCGGCGAACTGGTCTACGACCGCCGAGCCCGCCGGATCTGGTTGGCAGGTAAGGAGTTGGCCCTCACCCCGCGGGCCTTGCTGCTGCTGGAATATCTCATGGGCAGACCCGGCGAAGTACATTCCCGGGACCGGCTGCTGTCCACGCTGTGGGGCTTCGACTTTCCTGCCAGCACCCGGGCTGTGGATCACCGGATCGCCGAGTTGCGTCGGGTGTTGAACGACGACGCCGGTCGTCCTCGTTTCATCGAAACCGTGCAGTCCCTGGGCTATCGCTTCGTGGCTCGAGTGGAGCGGGCGTGAAGTCCCCTGTCGGATGGCTTCTGCTGTCGGCAGTTCCATTGGTCATCGGCACCGTCGCGGCAATCGTGCTGAGGCTGGCCTATCCCGATGTTCTGGTGCGGTTCATCACCACCCCGGCAGGGCTGGCACTCGGGGTGGGTGCCGCCATCACCGGAATCGCTGTGATCTGGGTTGTCGCCGCACGACGCTCTGCTCAACGCCGATATGCGCTGCTGGTCTCCGGCGCGGAACAAGCCCGGATTGAACACCAGGAGTTCTTGGCGCGCCTGGACCATGAGCTCAAGAACCCGCTCACCGCGATTCGGGCCGCGCTGGCCGCGCACGGCACGGAAGGCTCGCCCCACCTGGAGATCGCAGATTCTCAGGCGCAGCGATTGGGCAGCCTGGTTGGCGATCTCCGGAAGCTGTCGGGCCTGCAGTCACAGGAATTGGAATGCGAGCCGGTTGATCTGGGTGAAGTGGTCGGGGAGGCTACTGAGGCGGTCAACACCTCACTGCGACAGCGCGGGAGTTCCCGGGAGTTCACCGTGGACTTTCCGACGGTCCCGTGGCGCGTCCCTCCGATCGAGGGCGATTCCGATCTGCTCTACCTCGCGGTGTTCAACCTGCTGGCCAACGCTGCGAAGTTCACCGGCGAAGGGGACTGCGTCGAGGTTCGGGCCGGCGAGGTGCATGGCCGGGTTTGGCTCGAGGTCGCCGACACCGGGATCGGAATTCCCGCCGAGGATCTACCGCACGTGTGGAGCGAGCTTGCCCGTGGATCGAACGCCCGGGGGATCTCCGGCTCCGGTTTGGGCCTGCCGTTGGTCAAAGTCGTCATCGAGCGTCACGGCGGACGGGTATCGGTGCGCTCCCGTGAGGGCGAAGGCACGGCCGTGCGCATCGAGTTGCCAGTGAAGCATCCGACCCTGGAACTTCACGGGGCCGGGGTACCGCGCTGAACGTATCGAGATTGCGACATGACGGCGACTTCCCTGCAAAACACGGCCGTTAGGTTCTATCCAGATGCGGATGCAGTTCCCGACTTGGCAGCTACTGGGATTCCGTGCCGATACCGAGACATCCATGAGAGGAATCTGACATGAAGGAACCGCTGACTCGATCTACCAGCGACAAGATGATCGCCGGAGTATGTGGGGGTCTGGCGCGCTCGCTGGGCTGGGACCCGACCTTGGTCCGTGTCCTGTGGGTGGTGGCGAGCTTGCTGATCGGGCTACCCGTCATCGCCTACATCGTGATGTGGCTGGCGGTCCCTGAGAGTCAGGCCTGACAGCCCAAATTGAGGCGGTAGTCGCCGCGCGGACTTCACCAAGCCCGGTCCTGCAGAGGGCCGGGCTTGGTCGCTTCCGGACTCCGGCCGTGGCAGGCGCTGAGGCCAGGTGCGCCGTTGGCGTCGTGGCGGGCCCCTACGAAGCGATCCGAAGCGAAGGTGGTAAAAACACGAATCTCGTCCCGTTGCGGGAGTAATGTGCGAGCTGTGCCTCTACCGTGACATTGCAATGGCTTGTGGCCACCTCGGGGTACTTCGTCGGGTGGCCTGAGCCCATACCCGAAAGGACGACCGCCATTATGGATTTTTGGGGCTTCTTGTGGTTGATGATCTGGGGCTTCTTTTTCATCATGTACTTGATGATCCTGTTCCAGATCATCCTGGATGTATTCCGTGACAAATCAATGAACGGCGGGGTCAAGGCCCTCTGGTTGATCGCACTGTTGTTCGTGCCGTTGATCACCGCCCTGATCTACGTGATCGTTCGCGGCAAAGGTATGACCGAGCGTGAGGTTGCTGCCGCCCAGCAGTCCCGCGCGGCCACCGAGGACTACATCCGATCTGTTTCGGGCTCGACCGATCCTGCCGCGCAGATTGCCAACGCCAAGGCTCTGCTGGATGCCGGCACGATCACCCAGGCCGAATTTGATCAGATGAAGGCCAAGGCGCTCGCCTGACCCGGCAGGGGTAATCCCGTCGTCCACGGACCTGGTGGCCATCACGCGGTGCCAGCTCCGGGGGCCAGGGTTCGGCCTTGATGCCCGCGATGCTGCGGACGTCACCGGCACCGGAGGCTGACATGTCTCCCTCGTACTGGTGACGTCCGCAGCGAGCGCATCCAGCGCGACAGCATTGTTCACCGCCGCTCAACCGGGAGGAGCCGATCATGGCGACACCGCATCAGAACTCCACCGTCACCGAACTCGAAGCGCGTCTCGCCGAACTTGAGCACGCCAACGCCCAATTGGCGGCAGAACTCGCCTCCCGCACTCCGCAGATGCGCGGGAGGGGACCCCGCTGGCGCGGTGCGCTCGCCGTGGTGCTGATCGTGATCGCCACCTTGCTCACGCCAGCAGCGATCACTGCGGGTTGGGCTCGGGTGCTGCTCAGTAACACCGACAGTTTCGTCGCGACTTACGGCCCACTCATCGAGAACCCACGGGTGCAGGCTTATGTCACCCAGGAAGTGGTCTCGGCCATCGAACAGCAGATCGACATCGACGCATCGGTCAACGACGTGATTGACAGCCTGCAGCAGTCCATGCCGGACCGTCCCAAGGTGACTTCCGCGCTGGACCTGCTGCGCCAGCCGGCAATCAGCGGTGTTCGATCCACTCTGTACAACGTCACCAACCAGGTAGTGTCCTCTGAGGCCTTCGCCCAGGTGTGGCAGGAGAGCCTGCGCCTCACCCACGATCAGGTGACCAATGCCCTGGCCGGTGACCCCAACTCCAGCGTGGTGATCACCCAAGACGGGCTCGGACTGAAATTGGGCCCGCTGATCGAACGGGTCAAGCAGTCGCTGGTGGAGCAGGGATTCACCCTGGCCGCGCAGATTCCGGCCATCGACAAGACCATCGTGATCGTCAAGACCGACTCCCTGGTTCAGGTGCAGCTCGCCTATCGGGCCGCGCTGGCCACCGGCTACTGGCTGGGAATCGTGGTGCTGGGGCTGATGGTGGCCGCGGTACTGGTC